>NZ_RZSC01000658.1:0-3298 GCF_003998155.1 Mesorhizobium sp. M1E.F.Ca.ET.063.01.1.1 | reverse complement strand
AGCTGGAACACCCCTCATCCGTCGCCTTCGGCGACACCTTCTCCCACAAGGGGAGAAGGGAAAAGCGTCTCAACCTTTCACCGGCACCCAGATTTCCAGCCCGCCATTGCCGGTATCCGGATCGAATTCAGGCCCGTAGCGCTCGAATTCCGGCGAGTCGGCGATCTCATGGCCGGAGCCCGGCAGCCATTTGTTCCAGATCGTGTTGACGGTCCGGCGGATGGTCGAGATGTGCTCGCGATGCGCGAACACCGCATATTTCTGCGCTGGCACCCGCACGCGATAAAACTCCTTGGGCAGGTCGGAGAAATCCGACACTTCGACGCCGGCGATGTAGTCGAAATTGCCGGCGTCGTCGCCATTGACGCAGACGCCGTAGAAGACGCCGGGGACTTCGCCGGGGATGTTGCCGATATAGGGCCCGAAGCGCTGCCACTGCATCGGAATGCCGGCGCTGGTCTCGCAGCTGTAGCGCTCGCCGAGACCGGCGATGAGGAAGGGGCGGCTGGTCTCGAAGCGCGGCGACTCGAGCGTGGTGAGAAGGGAACTGTCCATTAGAATAGGCTCCACGAGGTCGAGGGTCTGGGTCGAGCCTTGCGCGCGCACCAACTCCGGCGTGGTGCCGAACTGCTCGCGAAAAGCCCGCGTGAAAGCCTCATGCGAGCCATAGCCGGCTTCGAGCGCGACGGCCAGGATATCGCGCGCGCCGCCGGCAAGCTGGCGCGCCGCTTCGCTGAGCCTGCGCGCCCGCATATAGCCCATGACAGACCGTCCGGTGGCGGCGCCGAAGGCACGCGTCACGTGGAAGCGCGACACGCCGCTGCTTGCCGCGACATCGTCGAGCGAAATCGCATCGGGCAGATGGCTTTCGACAAACCACAGCGCTTTCTCGGTCGGGTTCATGGCTCCTCGCATTTGGCGGGGCGACACTAGCCACCGCGCCGACAGCCAGTTTGATCGAAATTGCGCAGTGGGCAATAATGGCGATGCGCATGCCCCGTTGAGCGGGATCGATCGGGTATTGCGCGGGCCGGGAAGGGGTTCCCGATGACGACGGCGACGGCCGATCAGGTCTTCCGGTTTGGCGGGTTCACGCTCGACCTTGCCAAGGGGACGCTGTGCGGCGTCAACGAGCCGCTCTACCTCCGGCCGAAAGCCTACGCGCTGCTTTCGCATCTCGCCCGCAACATGGGCCGCGTCGTTCCGAAATCGGAGCTGATGGATGTCGTCTGGCCGGGCGTCTATGTCACCGAGGATTCGCTCACCCAATCGATCCGCGAGATCCGCAAGGTGCTTGGCGACGATATGGTCCGCACCGTCTCCAAGCGAGGCTATATGCTTGCCGCCGAGGCCGAGGCCGCACCTGAGATCAGCAGCCAGCCGATCGTGGCGGTGGTGCGCTTTCGCAACGACAGCGGCGATCCGGCCGACGAGGCGATGGTCGACGGCTTTGCCGAGGATATCATCAATGGCGTGGCGCGCTTCGGTACCGTCACGGTCCTGGCGCGCAATTCGAGTTTCTCCTTCGCTTCCTTCGGCCGCGCCGAGTGGCCGCAAATCCGTGCCCGCATCGGCGCCGACTACCTTGTCGAGGGATCGCTTCGCCGCCAGGTCGAGCATGTCGTGGTGGCTGTCAGCCTCGTCGATATCGCCACCGGGAGCCAGCTCTGGGGCGACCGCTACCAGTCGCAAGGCGCCGGCCTGTTCGCGATCGAGCGGGAGATTGTCGAACAGATCGTCAGCCGGCTGGTCACGCGGGTCACCAATGCCGGGCTGGAGCAGGCCTCGCGCAAGCCGGTGACCAGCCTTGCCGCCTACGAGCTTCTGCTGCGCGGCTTTGCGCTGCTGCGCGACCCGGCCCAGACCGACCAGCGCGGCGCCGAGGCCTTGTTCGAAGCGGCGATCGCCAAGGATCCGAATTACGGGCTGGCCTACACCTATCTCGCCTTGGCGCGGGCACTGGATGGGGAATTCGGACGCGCCAGCGACGCGGTGCTGGAAAATGCCCGCGACCTCGCCGACAAGGGACTGGCCCTATCGCCCGACCAGCCGACGGGGCATCGCGTGCAGTCGCTGATCCGCCTCTATATGCGCGACCATGTGGCGGCCGAGCATCACATGCGCATCGCGCTGCAGCTCAATCCTTACGATGCCGACAGCATCGAGCAGATGGGCATGCTGCTCACCATGCGCGGCCGGCCGCTGGAGGCGCTGACCTGGCTGGCGCGCGGCATCCGCATCGATCCGCTGCACCCGCACTGGTACCAGTTCGACCGCGCGCTGGCGCTCTACATGATGGGCGAATACCGGCAGGCCGCGGAAGCGCTGGAACTCGCGACGCGCCCCGCGCCCTGGATCAGGACGCGGCTGGCAGCCTGCTATGCCCAGATGGGGGAGATGGAGAAGGCGCGGCGGCAGATCGCCCTCATTGGCGAGGGCGAACCTTTCTCTCCGCTCGATTACGCCCTCCGAGGCGTGCCGTTTGAAAATCCGGCCGATGCCGAGCATCTCGCCGAGGGCGTCAGACTTGCCCTCGGCGTCGCGGCGTCCGCCGGTCAATCGACGACGACCACGATGTAGCGGCCCTGATAGAGCCGGTAATAGGTGCCGCCGCAGCGCCAGACGTCGAAGCCGTTGACCTTGGTGCGGACGCAGCCGGGCGGCAGCGTGGCGACCCAGGTCGTGGTGTGCCTGAGCACACGCCATGTCGTGGTGCGGCGGGCGACGCCCGCCGCGCTGCGTGGCGTCCAGGGCGCACCGATGCGAGCCTCGGCGGTGCCAACCAGCGACAGGGCCGGGACGGCGGTGCCGACGATTTCAATGGTGGTGAGAGCGAGTGCGAGCAAGGCCACGGCCGAGCGGAACTTCTTCATGGATTTCAAAGGCATTTCCGTTTCTCCTGATGTCGATTGAAGTCTAGTGGGAGGATGCGGCAAGCCGGGGCTGTGTCCCGCCAGCGCCGCTAGGTGAGCAACCGCGAAACGCTCGCGGTTGTGACGCCGCCGCCGATCACGTCGGCGACGACGAAGAACTGCCACGGCGGCGTCTCCGCAATGGTTTCAGCTCAGGCGGCCAGCGGCTGAGGTTCGGCGCTGGCCGTGGTCGGTTCGGTCGCCGCGGTGGTCTCAGCGGGCGCCTTGATGCCGAACCAGGTTGCGTAGAGCGTCGGCAGGAAGACCAGCGTCAGCGCGGTTGCCACCATCAGCCCGCCCATCACCGCATAGGCCATCGGCCCCCAGAACACCGTCGGCATGATCCCGATCGCGCCGACGGTGTTCTGGGGGCCGATGGCCTATGC
>NZ_RZSC01000657.1:0-3299 GCF_003998155.1 Mesorhizobium sp. M1E.F.Ca.ET.063.01.1.1 | reverse complement strand
ATATCGATCTCTATCAGATCCATTGGCCGGATCGGGACATCCCGTGGGGATCGAACCCGACGCGCATCGGCGCGGTAGCGCGTCGCGCCGATGCTGACGGCGCGCCGGCCGGCGAGACGCCGATCGCCGAAACGCTCGCCGTCTTCGAAGAACTGGTGAAAGCCGGCAAGATTCGCCATCTCGGACTGTCGAACGAAAGCTCATGGGGCGTCATGCGTTTCCTCGCTGAGTCCGACAAGGGCATCGGCCCGCGCGTTGCCTCGCTGCAGAACGCCTACAATCTGGTCAACCGCACGTTCGAGGTGAACCTGGCCGAGGTCTGCGAGCGCGAGCAGGTTGCCTTCCTTCCTTATTCGCCGCTGGCGCAGGGCTATCTGACCGGCAAATACGATCATGGGGCGCGGCCGCAAGGCTCGCGCTCGCAACTCTTCAATCGCGGCCAGCGCTACGAGACGCCGAATGCGGCGGAAGTGCTGCTCGAATACAATGAGCTGGCGCGCTCCTTCGGCATGGAGCCGGCGCTCTTTGCCAACGCCTATGTTTCGAGCCGGCCCTTCGTGACCACGAACATCGTCGGCGCCACCAGCGTCGCGCAACTCGACACGGCGCTGTCCTCGGTCGAGGTCAGGTGGACGGAGGAGATGCAGAAGGCGGTGGACGTCATCCACCAGCGCGTCGGCAATCCGTGCCCGTGATCGGGAAATCAACGAGAAAAGAAAAGGGATGGAGACGATGGCAGGCTTTCCGATCGAGGCCGTGCGCGGGAAATTTCCGGCGCTTTCGCTGACCGACAAAGGCCGCCGCCGCATCTATCTCGACAATCCCGCCGGCACGCAGGTGCCGCAGGCGGTGGCCGACGCGGTGTCACGCTGCCTGCTGACGACCAACGCCAATCTCGGCGGCTTCTTCGAGACGACGATTGCGGCGCAGGCCGTGGTCGACGATGCGCATGCGGCGATGGCCGATTTCCTAGGCGCGGCAAGCGTCGAGGAGATCATCATCGGCGCCAACATGACGACGCTGACCTATCATATGTCGCGCACGCTCGGCCGGGCGATGAAGCCCGGCGACGAGATCATCCTCACCCGCATGGACCATGAGGGCAATGTCTCGCCCTGGCTGCAGCTTGCCGAGGATCTCGGTTTGGTCGTGCGCTTCCTGCCTTTCGACGAGAAGAGCTGGCAGATCGAGGAGGCGGCGCTGCAGGCGCTGCTATCGGAAAAGACGCGGCTCGTGGCGCTGAACTATGCCTCGAACCTCACCGGCTCGATCAACCGCGTGAAGGCGCTGACGGCGATTGCCAAAACGGCCGGCGCGCTGGTCTGTGTCGATGCCGTGCAGTTCGCGCCGCACGGGCTGATCGATGTGCAGGAGCTCGGCTGCGATTTCCTGATCTGCTCGGCCTACAAGTTCTTCGGGCCGCATATGGGCATATTGTGGGGCCGCCGCGACGTCATCGACGCGCTCAAGCCGTACAAATGCAGGTGCTCGTCGAACGGCCTGCCGGAGCGGTTCGAGCTCGGCACGCCGCAGATCGAGCTGATGGCAGGCCTCACCGCTGCCGTCGATTATTTCGCCGATCTGGGTGCTGCCGCCGCGAACCGCCCTCGCCGGCGGCAACGGATCGCCAAGGCCTTCGAAGTGTCGATCGCCTATGAAAATGCGCTGGCCCGGCAGCTGATCGAGGGACTGTCGGAGATCGACGGTTTGGCCATTCGCGGCATCACCGACCCGGAGCGTTTCGCCGAACGCGTGCCGACGGTCTCCTTCACGGTCGAAGGCATCGCGCCGGAGACGATCGTGCGGCAGATGAACGCCGAAAGCATCTTCCTGTGGTCCGGCCACAATTATGCGTGGGAGATCGTCCACCAGCTCGGCATTCCGCCGGAACAGGGCGTCGTGCGCATCGGCATTGCGCATTACAACACGGCGACGGAGATCGATGAGACGCTGGAAAGCGTGCACCGTGTGATCGCGATGCTAAGGCAGCAACGCTCTTGAGCTAACCCTTCTTGCCGCCGAAGCCGGTCAGGAACGCAGTGAGGTTGTCGCCGAGCGCTTCGCAGAGATAGCCGCCCTCCTGGACGATGACCGTCGGCAGGCCGAGCCCGGCAATCGCCTCGCCGATGCGCGAGAAGCCGGGCGTCGTCACCGACAGGCCGCCGAACGGATCGCCCTCGAATGCGTCGAGACCGAGTGCCACCACCAGCGCTTCCGGCGCGAAGGCGCGGATGCGCCGGAAGGCTGTTCCCAGCGCTTCGAGAAATGCCGCGTCGCCGGATTTGCGCGGCAGCGGCAGGTTGAGATTGTAGCCGAGACCTGCGCCTTCGCCGCGTTCGTCGGCATGGCCCCAGAAGAAGGGATAGAAGCGTACGGGGTCGGCATGCAGCGAGACCGTCAGCACGTCGGACCTCGCATAGAAAATGCCTTGCGTGCCGTTGCCGTGATGCAGGTCGACATCGAGGATGGCGACGCACGCAGCGTTCTTGCGCAGCACCTGCGCTGCGACCGCCGAATTGTTGATGAAGCAGAAGCCGCCGGCGACATCGGCGAAGGCATGATGGCCCGGCGGGCGGCAGAGCGCATAGGCCGAATGCGCGCCGGCCATCACGGCTTCGGCGGCCTCCACCGCGCTCCAGGCGCTCCAGAGCGCGCTGTTCCAGGTCTCGGCCGAGATCGGGCATGCGGTGTCGGCCATGTGATAGCCGGCCTGACCGACCGCCGAGGCCGGATAGGAGCCGCCGCGGGCGATCGGGTGGATGTTCGGGATGACTTCGGCCGAAGCGCCCTCGATGCGCTGCCAGCGCGCGAAGATGTGCTCGAGGAAGTCGAGATATTCGGGCGTGTGCACCGCCGCGATCGGGCCGAGGCCATGCTCCCTCGGCCTCTCGATCGTCAGGCCGGCCGATCTTGCGCCGGCTAACAGTCTCTCGACCCGTTCCGGCTTTTCAGGGTTGGGCTGCGGCGCGCCGCTGGAGAGGAAGGCTTTCGGATCGTGGTGCTTCTGTTCTTCGGCGTAGAAGGCTTTCATCGTTCTTCCTCCGGCGCGTCGGAAAAGCTGAGGAAGGCTTCGCCGACGATCTTTTGCACCTGCTCGTAGCTCGACCAGCCGATGCCGAGCTTTTCATAGAAAGCCTTGGCGGTCTCGTTGTCCGTGTCGACGGAGAGCCTCAAATAAACGCCGCCCGCCGCGCGGCATTCCCTGGCCACGCGCCGCAGCAGTTTTTCACCGATCCGCAGGCCGCGAAAACGGTCCTCGACATAGAGGTCCTGCACATAGACGCCCGGACGGCCCATCC
>NZ_RZSC01000656.1:0-3309 GCF_003998155.1 Mesorhizobium sp. M1E.F.Ca.ET.063.01.1.1 | reverse complement strand
TCGCCACGTTTCTCGCAGGCCTCCCAGACCCTTGCCGCGGCGCCAACCGCTGCAGACCGTCAGCCGGCAAGCGTGCTGGCACGCTTCGGCATGGACGAAAGTGAAATCGAAGCCCTTGTCATGTCCGGCCTGTTTGACCGATAACCGGAGAACAGAAATCAACTTATCCTGAAAGTGTTTCGACCAAAAAGGTGAGCGCTTTGACCGAGACCAGGAAGGATGTCATCCGCGAGACCGATGCCGAGGCCGTCAGGCTGGCGAAGACGCTGATCCGCTCGGCCCGATTTGGCGCGCTGGCGGTGATCGAGCCTGGCACGGGCGCGCCGCTGGCAAGTCGGGTCGGCACGGCGACCGACATAGACGGCGCGCCGCTCATCCTCGTCTCGATGCTGGCCGCGCATACCGGCGCGCTTCTCGCCGATCCGCGCTGCTCGCTTCTGCTTGGCGAACCCGGCAAGGGGGATCCGCTCGCGCACCCGCGTATAACGCTGGCGTGCCAGGCGCTGCGGCTGGACCGTGGATCGGCCGAGCACCTTCGCGCCGAACGGCGCTACCTCAACAGCAACCCGAAAGCGAAGCTCTATGCCGGGCTTGGCGACTTCTCGATATTCCGGCTCGAGCCCGAACGCGCCAGCCTGAATGGCGGCTTCGGCAAGGCCTATCTTCTCGATCGCGCCGACCTGATCACCAGCGGCCCGGTCGTCGAGGAGCTCGCGGCTGGCGAGCAGTCCGCGCTTGACCACATGAACGCCGACCATCGCGATGCGATTGCCATTTATGCCCACCATTTCGGCCGAGCCGAAGGCGATGGCTGGATTGCGACGGGTTTCGATCCGGACGGCATGGACCTGGCTTCTGCGGATGGCGCCTGCAGGGTCTTCTTTCCGCAGCCTCTCACCGCTGCCCGCGAGTTGCGGGCCGTTCTGATCGAGATGGCAAAGGCTGGACGCGCCGCCGGCTAGACACGGCAACGAAAGTTAATCGCCTCAGCTCAAAAGCAACTCTTGAGATTTAGATAAAATGATCTACCTTTCGTTGTAGCGCTGATTCAGCGGCGCTTCCTGACCTGAACATTGTGGAATCAGCCACCATTGCCCCCATGGTGACTGGATGAGCCAGAAAACATGGGGGATCTATGATCTCGAGCAAGCTAGTCGCCAATGCCGAATCGGCTGCAGCGTTTCTGATGCTCATGGGCAATGAAAAGCGGCTGCTGATCGTGAGCTACCTGATCGACGGCGAAATGTCGGTCGGTGCCATCGCCGAAAAAGTTCAGCTGAGCCAGTCCGCTCTGTCGCAGCATCTGGCCAAGCTGAGAGCGCTCGATCTCGTCGAGACGCGTCGCGATCGCCAGATGATCTACTATTCCTGCAAGTCCGACGCCGTGCGCGAGCTGCTTCGCATGCTGGAAGGCATTTTCGGCGACGGCGACCTGTCCCAGATGGCCTATAAGATGCGCCGCGCCGGGTCTTGACCCGCCCTATCCAAAGCTCCTTACCTCGCTGACAATCTTGCCGGCGATATCTGCATGAACCTCATTCCCATCGGCGACCCGCAGGATCCGCGTGTCGCTGCCTATCTCGATATCCGCGAGCGCGATCTCATCGGTCGCCACGGGCGCTTCGTCGCCGAGGGCAAGGTGGTGCTGGATCTTCTTTTGTCGACCGGGCGCTTCGCCGCTGAGTCGGCCCTCATTCTCGAAAACAGGTTGGCCGGCCTGGAAGGCGTCCTGAGCAAGGCGCCGGCCGGCTTTCCGGTCTATGTCGCCAGCGGCGAGGTCATGGACCGTATCGCCGGCTTCCACATGCACCGCGGCATATTGGCGATCGGCGTTCGGGGTGCTCCTCAGCCGGCGCAGGCTTTGCTCGAAGCCTTGCCCGCAAGCGCGCTGGTCGTCGTTCTGGTCGGCATATCCAATCACGACAATATGGGCTCGATCTTCCGCAACGCCGCGGCCTTTGGCGCGGATGCCGTGCTTCTCGATCCAACCTGCTGCGATCCGCTCTATCGCAAGGCGATCCGCGTTTCGGTCGGGGCGGCGCTGAAGGTTGCCTTCGCGTCCTTCGGCGACACTACGAGCTTGATCGCAACGCTCGACCGGCTTGGCTTCACCCAGTTCGCGCTCTCGCCGCGCGGCGAAACCGACATTCGCGCGGCGGAAAGAACGCCTCGGCTGGCGCTCTATCTCGGCACCGAAGGCGAAGGCCTGCCCGAAGCTCTGCTCAACCGGCTGCGGACTGTACGGATCGGCATGGCGGATGGTTTCGACAGCCTGAACGTCGCTGCCGCTTCGGCCATTGCCCTGCATCACTTCTCGAAACGATAGCCGCTCAACCTGGGGGAGCGCCGCTTGGCCGACTGCCAGGATCAGTTGGTCGTGCTGGCCTTCTGCAGAGCCCTCACGCGGTCCGCGAGGCTGATGCCGCGTTCGCCGGCGCCCTGCCGCCCGTCGCGAGGAGTCGCCAAGGCTTTGGCAATGGGCGAATCCGGCCCGTCCAGCTTCATCGTCAGGTTGACGACCTCAGCCGCCAGTTCATTCATCTGCTCGCGAAGCGCCGCACCGGCGCGGCGCGCGTCGCCTGCCTGTTCGGGCCTTGCCGTTTCAAGCGCGGCGAGATCGGTCTTGAGCCGCTTGTTCTCACGCGCCAGCGCCGTCAGCCTCGACTCCAGCCGCTCCCGATCGCCCTCGAGCCTGGCGATAGCCTTGTCGATGCCTTCGACCTCGCCGGCATCGTGCGTTCCACCGTTTGCCGCGGGGGCCTGCTTTGGGCGTTCGCGCATCCGGGCAAGCTCCTTCTCGCGCCGGTCGAGCTTTTCCTCGCGGTCGGCAAGCGTCGCGAGCAGCCGTTCGACCTTCTTGTCCAGCTCGGCTGCCCGCTTCTTTTCCAACTTGAGCGCGTCTCTCGCCGCTTTGCCTTCCATGGCGGCTTCCTGATTGCGCCTTTCCGCTTCCTTGCGCTGGCTGCGCAGCACCGCGATGTCGTTGGCGAGCTTGTCCAGTTCCGATTCGCGGGCCACGAGCTCGATCTGGCGGTTGCTGGAAGCGAAGCTGGCGTCGTCATACATCTGCTCCAGCTTTTGCAGCTCCAGCGCGCGCTTCTCAAGCGAGCGCTCCGTTTGCGCCAGCTTTTCCGACACCTTGTGCAGTTCCTCCTCGCGTTGCCTGAGCTCGGCGTTCTTTGCCTGCAGATCGGAAAGGGCCTGGTTCTTGTCCTTCGTTTCGACCGTCAATCCCCCCCCCCCCCCCCCCCCCCCCCCCCCCCCCCCCCCCCCCCCCCCCCCCCCCCCCCCCCCCCCCCCCCCCCCCCC
>NZ_RZSC01000655.1:0-3311 GCF_003998155.1 Mesorhizobium sp. M1E.F.Ca.ET.063.01.1.1 | reverse complement strand
ATTGAGCAGGCCGGCGTCCTGGAACACGGTGGCGATCGAGTGGCGCAGCGACTTGCGGGTCACCGTGCGGGTGTCGATGCCGTCGATCAGGATGCGGCCGCTGGATGGCGTGAAGACGCGCTGCAGAAGGTTGATGAGCGTCGTCTTGCCGGCGCCGGTCGGGCCGACGATGGCGACCGTCTTGCCGGCCGGCACCTCGAACGACACGTCCTCGATGCCGTGGCCGGAATTGGCGAACTCGAAGCTGACATCCTCGAAGCGCACATGGCCGGTGACGTTGGTCAGCTCGCGCAGCCCATCGGGCTCGACGGTTTCGGCGGACGAGTCCTCGAGGCGGTAGAAATCCTCGAGCTTGGCGCGCGCCTCGGAAATCTGAGTGGTGAAGGCCGACATCTGGTCGAGACGGGCGATCAGCATTCCGGCAAAGCCGGTGAAGGCGACGACATCGCCGACGCGGAGCTCGCCACGGGTGACAAGATAGGCGCCGATCGAGAGCACGATCATCATCGAGATGGTCGACGACAGGCGGTTCAGCGCATTGGCGATCGCCCACCAGTCGAGCACGGGGTTCTGCGCGTCGAGCAGGTCCTTGACGTAACGCTTCAACGTCGCGGTCTCATGGCCGATGCGGTTGTAGCTCTGCAGCACGGCGACATTGCTGACGCTGTCGGACACATGGGCAAAGACGGTGTGGTAGTGGCGTTCGACGGCGGTCTGCCCTGACTTGGTACGGCGCATGACGATACGGCCGATGCCAACGTAAAGCACGCCGAGGCCAAGCAGCACAATGGACATGCGGATGTCCATGGCGAGCGCGGTCGGCACAAGCAGCACCAGCGCGATGGCCGTCGACAGATGCACGCGCATGAATTCGAGCCACAGGCTGAACAGGGTCTCGACAGCGCGCAGCAGCGTATGCAGCGAATTGGACGTACCGCGCTGGTGATGCCAGGCGAGCGGCATGGTGATCACGCGCTCGAAGGACTGGCACAGCACTTCGGAACGGCGGGCATGCGCGAAGCGATCGGCGCCGCGCGCCACCAGCACGAAAGCGACGACGTTGAAGGCACCAAGAGCGGCCCAGACGGCGAGTGTCGAAAACACCGCGCTCTTTTCGGAAATGGCACCAATCACCCGACCCAACAGGATCGGCTCGAGGATCGCGATCGCTGCGAGCGCAATGTTGGCGCCGCAGATCAGCGCGACACGCTTCTTGTCGGCTGCCAGATAACCCAGCGCTCTCAAGTAAATCTGCAGAAGTGTCACTTCAGCTACTCCGCCAAACTCTCTAGCCGTGCTCAATTCCGGATTTGTGCACTGCACCATTTTTTGACACGTACCGGTTAACGCGTCGCAAAACAATGCCCGTCTATCGCTTCCGTTCCCATTTAGCGAACAAAAGATGACGACGGTGCGAAATCTGACGTGATCACCTAACAGTTTGAGATAAAAGGTGAAATGTCACCCTTGCGGCAAAATAATGGCACTTACCGCTTGCTGCCACATTTTTAATCACAAGGCGCTTGCTTAGCCGGATCTAAAGGAGCTTGGGGACGCTGGCCGGGATTATCGCCAAGTAAAACGCCGAGCTTGGCCGCGCGTCCGAGGGGACGCGCGGCTTATAAGCCAAGCCTTTGATTTTACGCGGGTATCTTGACCACGACCTCGGTTTTGTCGCCAGCCTTCGGTTCGAAAGACCCCGATTTTGTCTTCGAACCATTGACTTCGAGCGAGATCGACTTGGTCTTTTTGTCGCGGATAACGCGGACCTTGATCTCGCCGTCGAACATCCTGAGCGTGGCGGCGTAGCCGTCCCAGTGGCTGGGCAGCTTCGGCCTAAACGTGATCTGCTTGCCGCGCCGCTCGATGCCCAGGATTCCCTCGACAGCCGCCCGGTAAAGCCAGCCGGCTGAGCCCGTATACCAGGTCCAGCCGCCGCGGCCTCCCTTTCCTTCGCCGGCGTAGATGTCGGCCGCCACCACGTAGGGCTCGACGCGGTAGTGCTCGGCAGCCGCCTCGTCCGAGGCATGGTTGACCGGGTTCAGCATCGAGAAGCAGCGATAGGCTTCGTCAACGCGGCCCATTTCGGCGAGCGCGATGACGAACCAGGTGGCGGCATGGGTGTACTGGCCGCCATTCTCGCGCACGCCCGGCGGGTAGCTCTTGATGTAGCCGGGGTCCTTGTCGCTGTTCGAGAAAGGCGGCGTGAACAGCTTGACGATCTTGAGCTCGTCGTCGACCAGCATCTTCGTCGCCTGTTCCATGGCCGTCGTCGACCGCGCCGGGTCGCCCTCGCCCGAAAGCACGCTCCAGGACTGAGCGATGGAGTCGATCCTGCACTCGTCCGAGTTGTGAGAGCCGAGCGGCGTGCCATCGTCGAAGCTGCCGCGCCGGTACCACTGGCCATCCCAGGCCGTGCTCTCCAGCGCCCGCTTAAGCGCGTCGGCATGCCTGGTCCAGGCCTGCGCCCGCTTGGCATCGCCTTGTCCCTTGGCGACGGGGGCGAAGTCGCCCAGCGTCTTCAGAAGGAACCAGCCCAGCCACACGCTCTCGCCCTTGCCGCCCTCGCCGACGCGATTCATGCCGTCGTTCCAGTCGCCGCCGAGGATCAGCGGCAGGCCGGCCGGGCTGCTGCGCTTGATGGCGAGGTCGAGCGCCCTTGCGCAGTGGTCGTACAGCGGGGCGGTGGTCTTGGTGATCTCGGGCGTGAAGAAAGCATCGTGCTCGCCCTCGCCGATCTCCTGCCCGTCGATGAAGGGGATGTGCTCCTTGAGGATCGCGGCATCGCCGGTGACCTCGATATAGCGGGCCGTCGCGTGCGCCAGCCACACCACGTCGTCCGAGATCATGGTGCGCACGCCGGCATCGGTGCGCGGCAGCCACCAGTGCTGGACGTCGCCCTCGGGGAACTGCCGGCGCGCGGCATTGAGGATCTGGTCGCGCGCCAGGCTCGGATCGTGCGCCAGCAAAGCCAGCGTGTCCTGCAGCTGATCGCGGAAGCCGAAGGCGCCGCTCGCCTGGTAGAAAGCCGACCGCGCGCGGATGCGGCAGGCCAGGCTCTGGTAAGGCAGCCAGTGGTTGACCATGGCGTTCAACGCCTTGTCCGGCGTATCGACCTGGATGGTGTCGAGGAAGCCGCGCCAGACGCGCTCGTTGTCGGCCAGCCGCTGGTCGAAATCCTTGCCGCGATGGGTCTGCACCAAAGCGCTCGCCCCGGCGGCCGTGCCCGCGTCGCCGAGGAGCCAGAACAGCGTCACGTCGCCGCCGGCCGGAATGTCGATGTCGCTGGCGATCACCGCGCACGGATCGTC
>NZ_RZSC01000654.1:0-3312 GCF_003998155.1 Mesorhizobium sp. M1E.F.Ca.ET.063.01.1.1 | reverse complement strand
AGCCACAATGCCAGGCCCGCCTGCGGCACGCCGCGCGCCGCCATCAACGAGGCAACCAGAATTCTGTTCTGGATGTTGCGCAGGCCGGCAAAGACGAAGGCGCCGCCAAGCAGCAAGCGTGCGGCAAACAGAATCTCGTTCTGAAAACTCTCGAACATGTCGTTGATCTCGCAAATGAAAGCGCGCGAGCCTGCAACAGACTCGCGCACCACTCAAAATCCTCAGGCAGCCTTGGCAGCCGGCACTGGATGAATGGCCTGAAACGGAATGCACAGCCGGTTCCAGGTGTTGATCATGCCGAGCGCGACCGAGAGCTTGACCAGTTCCTCTTCCGAAAAATGCTCCAGCGTGCGGGCGTAGAGTTCGTCCGACACGCCGTTGTCGGCGATCAGCGTCACCGCCTCGGTCCAGGCGAAGGCGGCGCGCTCGCGCTCGGAAAACAGCGGCGATTCCTTCCAGGCGGCGACCAGATAGAGCCGGGTCTCGGTCTCGCTGTCGCGCCTGGCCTCGCGGCTGTGCATCTCGACGCAGAACGAGCAGCCATTGATCTGCGAAGCCCTGAGCTTGATCAGGTGCAGCAGGCTCACCTCCAGCCCGCATTCGTCGACGGCCTTGTTGAGCGCCGACACCGCCTTCATGATCTCGGGTGCCTTGGCATAAAACTGCAGTCTCGGTTTCATCGTCTTGCCTTCCAGGTTTTTGGGTGGGTTTAGAAGTGGGTCTAGATCTGTTTGGATAAAGCGGATTTCTGCGGCCGCTGGTGGCGCTCGACAAAGGCGCAGCTCGCGGCAATCGATCGGGGATCACCTTCCGCGGCGTAGTTCGCCACGATATCGGATAGCTTGACTTCGGCGAGTGCTGCCTTATAGGCGCGCTCGGCCTTCAGCATCGCGGCATTGATGCCGCAGGGTTTCACATAGGCCGAGGCGTCTATTTTGACCGGGCCGCGCTGGCGGATCTCGCCGCAGCGGAAGGCGGGCTCCCTGCCCTCGACCGCCAGCACGATGTCGAGCAGCGTGATGCGCTCGGCCGGCCGCGCCAGCCGGTAGCCGCCGGCGGGTCCCGGCACCGATTCCAGGATACGCGCCGCCGTAAGCTGGTTGAGATGTTTCAAGAGATAGCTCGGCGACAGGCCGAAGGCCTCGGCCATGGCGGCGCCCGACATGGTGCTGTTGCCGTCGACGCCGACAAGCATGGCGGCGCAGTGGATCGCCGCTTCGACGCCTTCTCCGAGCTTCATGGCCTGCCGCTCCTATTCATGGATATTTTTTATCATGGATATTTTTTATCTGCAATAGCCGTTAAGGCAACTTCAATCCGAAGGTCGGCGCCGCCCCTCACCTGCCTGCCGGCATCCTCTCCCCGTATAGTGACGGGGAGAGGGACGCTTTCCTGAACGATTTCGCCAATCTCCAGCGTCGCAAGAAAAGCGCCGAGGTCGCGGCCTGCCCCTTCTCCCCGTCACTATACGGGGAGAAGGTCCCGGCAGGGGGATGAGGGGCGGCGCCAGCTTCGACGATTGAGCGTCATGCGCATGATCGTCGCGCACACAAAGATGACAGCGGCGCGCGCAAAAAAAATCGTCCCGTGCGAGCACGGGGCGATTTATCCGAGCCGATAAAGACGAAAACCTACTCCGCCGCCACCTTGGCCATCGGATTGTTGGGGTGCGTCGTCCAGTTGGCATAGATCGGCGACACCGGCTTGCCGGTGCGTTGGTCCATCGCGCCTGCCGCGAGCGGCTCCATGGTGATGCAGCCTTCGACCGGGCAGACATTGACGCAGAGGTTGCAGCCGACGCATTCGGCCTCGATCACCTCGAAATGCCTCAAGCCGTCGACCATGCTGGTGATCGCCTGGTGCGAGGTATCCTCGCAGGCGATGTGGCAGCGGCCGCACTTGATGCAGGCATCCTGGTCGATATGCGCCTTGGCGACATAGTTGAGGTTGAGATACTGCCAGTCGGTGACGTTGGGCGTGGCGCGGCCGATGATGTCGGAGAGCGAGGCGTGGCCCTTCTCGTCCATCCAGTTCTCCAGCCCCGCGATCATTTCCTGCACGATCTTGAAGCCGTAGGTCATCGCTGCTGTGCAGACCTGCACATTGCCGGCGCCGAGCGCCATGAATTCGGCAGCGTCGCGCCAGGTGGTGATGCCGCCGATGCCGGAGATCGGCAGGCCATGCGTTTCCGGATCGCGCGCGATCTCGGCCACCATGTTCATGGCGATCGGCTTCACCGCCGGGCCGCAATAGCCGCCATGCGAGCCCTTGCCGTCGATGGTCGGCTGCGGCGCGAAACTGTCGAGATCGACGCCGGTGATCGAATTGATGGTGTTGATCAGCGACACCGCGTCGGTGCCGCCGGCCTTCGCCGCCCGCGCCGGCTTGCGGATATCGGTGATGTTGGGCGTCAGCTTGGTGATGACGGGCATGCGCGTGTACTGCTTGCACCAGCGCACCACCATCTCGATATATTCCGGTACCTGGCCGACCGCCGAGCCCATGCCGCGCTCGCTCATGCCGTGCGGGCAGCCGAAATTGAGCTCGATGCCGTCGGCGCCGGTCTCCTCGACCAGCGGCAGGATCGCCTTCCAGCTCTCCTCCTCGCAAGGCACCATGATCGAGGCGACCAGCGCCCGATCCGGCCAGTTCATCTTCACCTGCTTCATCTCGCGCAGATTGGTCTGTAGGTCGCGGTCGGTGATCAGCTCGATGTTGTTCAGGCCGAGCAGCCGGCGGTCGGCGCCCCAGATCGCGCCGTAACGCGGGCCGTTGACGTTGACGACCGGCGGCCCTTCTTCGCCAAGCGTCTTCCAGACCACGCCGCCCCAGCCGGCCTTGAAGGCGCGCTCGACATTGTAGGCCTTGTCGGTCGGCGGCGCGGAAGCCAGCCAAAACGGATTGGGCGACTTGATGCCGACGAAAGTGTTGCGGATGTCTGCCATGCTCATGCCCTCCCGTTAGAGGTCAGCGCCCGGTGGATGCTCTCGGCGGCGTCGCGACCCTGCGCCACGGCCGAAACCGTCAGGTCGTCGCCGCCGAAGATGCAGTCGCCGCCCGCCCAGACTTTCGCCAGCGATGTGCGGCCTTCCGCGTCGACCTTGATGCGCCCGCCCTCGAGCTCGATAGAGGCGACGCTGCCGTTGAGCGCCGCGGGCGTAAAACTCTGGCCGATCGCCTTGAACACCTGGTCGGCGGCGAGCGTCAGCCGCTCGCCGGTGCCGGCGAGCTTTTCGCCGTCGAACGCGGTGTATTCGAGCTCGATGGCCGACACCTTGCCGTTCTCGGCAATGACGCGCTTCGGCTGCAGCC
>NZ_RZSC01000653.1:0-3314 GCF_003998155.1 Mesorhizobium sp. M1E.F.Ca.ET.063.01.1.1 | reverse complement strand
GGCGCAGGTCCGCGTCGAGGACATATCCAGCCTGCGTGCCGACATGACCGCCGAGGTCCGCTTCACCTCATACAAGCAGCGCACCACGCCGGTCATCCACGGCCGCGTGACCCATATCTCGGCGGACCGCGTCACCGATGCCAAGACAGGCTTTCCCTATTATGTCGCCGACATAGCGGTCGACGCGCAGGAACTCGCCGCCGCGCCCCAGATCCAGCTCTACCCCGGCATGCCGGCATCCGTCATGATCGTGACGGAGGAGCGCACCGCGCTGGACTACATACTAGGCCCGCTGACGGCGTCCCTGCACACCGCGTTCCGCCAGAAGTAGGGGCGGGTCAAGCGCGGCGGAAGCGGATTGAGACGCTTCGCTTCCCTCGGCGTTATACTCCCATATACTTCAACCCCACCTGGCCAATTCTTCGTCGAATTGCCCGTTGACGCACGCTCAGATAGAGTTAATAATGTTCTAATATAGTAGCGTAAACAATCTCCCGACCGGCAACAACGAGTTACGGCGCTACAGGGGGTGGGAAACCGTGCGGCTTTTCGGCCGCCGCATCACCATCGAGCCGCCAGTCGTCGTGAGGCGATGTCGCGTTTTGCTGTTCGCCGGCCGCCGCCGCGGGTTGCCAGACGCTACGCCGATCCTCCTCCCTCTCGAACTTGAGCGCTGAATCTCGGCGCTATTTGCCATGGCCAGTCAGCCGCCTTGCGCGGTCAATGCGCCGATGAGCGCGGCTGACATGTCCCTGATGGGGAGAGGCAAGTCGTGGGGTTCAGTAAGGCGTCGCTCGGGTTGGTGGGCAAGACAACGCTTGGTTCGGCGCAGGCGAAGATCAGGCTTTTCGGCCTGGCCCTCGTCGCATGCGTCGCCGGCTTTTTTCTCTTCGGCTCAGGCCGGCATGCATCGATGGGCTCGATGCTCGTCGCGGTGGCGATGGCGGGTGCCGGTAGCCTGGTGATGTTTCGCGCGCGCGGCGACGCGGCGCAAAATGCCGTCGGCGACGCGCGCCGTCGGCCCGCGGCGGCGCGGAGCAAGCCGTCGGTGAAGCCGACCGGGCAGGTGGCCAACGCCGCTCGCTCCGAGCTGGCCGCGGCACTTGCCAACTGCCGGTCGGCCTTTCTTGCGGTCGGGTTGTTCAGCGGCATGCTCAACGTGCTGATGCTTGCAGGCTCGCTCTACATGCTCGAGATCTATGATCGCGTGCTGCCGAGCCGCAGCCTGCCGACACTCGCGGGCATTTCGATATTGCTCGTCATCCTCTATTGCGGGCAGGGCGTTCTCGATTTCGTGCGCGGGCGCGTGCTGGTGCGCATTGGCGGCGCCCTCGACGAGGCGCTTGGTCAGCGCGTTTATACGTCGGTGCTGAGGTTGCCGCTGAAGGCCGGGCGCGAGCACGACAGCCTGCAGCCGATGCGCGATCTCGACAGCGTGCGCGGCTTCCTGTCCGGTATGGGGCCGACGGCGCTTTTCGACCTGCCGTGGCTGCCGCTCTACCTGATCATCATCTTCATGTTCCACTGGGTGCTTGGCCTTACGGCGCTGTTCGGTGCGATCGTGCTGGTCACTCTGACCATGCTTGCCGAGCGGCTGACGCGAAAGCCGGTATCGGCTGCAACCTTGAGCGGGAACCGGCGCGGTGGGTTGGTCGCCGCCGGCAGTCGCAATGCGGAAGTCGTCGCCGCCATGGGCATGGCCGGCGGGCTTGCCGCACGCTGGGAAGATGCGAACCTCGATTACATTGCCGACCAGCGCAAGGTAAGCGACGTCGCCGGCGGCATCGGCGCGGTATCGAGAATACTGCGCATGCTGCTGCAGTCCTCCATGCTCGGCATCGGCGCCTGGCTGGTTATCGAACAGCAGGCGACGGCGGGCGTCATCATCGCCGCTTCCATCCTCAGCGGCCGCGCGCTGGCGCCGGTCGATCTTGCGATCGCCAACTGGAAGGGCTTCGCGGGCGCGCGCCAGGGCTGGCAACGGCTGACCAAAGTGCTGGCGGCCTTGCCCGCCGAGGCCGAACCCATGCTGCTGCCGGCGCCGAGCGCCAACGTCATGATGCACAATGTTGCGATCATGGCTCCGGGGTCGCAGCGGCTGCTGGTCCAGGATGCCAGCTTCGCCATGGAGGCTGGCCACGCGCTCGGCATCATCGGCCCGAGCGGGTCGGGAAAGTCCACTCTGGTGCGTGCGCTCGTCGGGGCCTGGTTGCCTGTGGTCGGCCGGATAAAGCTGGACGGCGCCGATCTCGATCAGTGGTCGCAGGCGGAGCGCGGCCGCCATATCGGCTACCTGCCGCAGGACGTGGAGCTGTTCGCCGGCACCGTCGCCGACAACATCGCCCGCTTCGAGACGGACGCCGACCCCGCCGCAATCATCGCCGCGGCCAAGGCGGCTGGCGCGCACGACCTGATCGTGGGCTTCCGCCAGGGCTACGAGACCGAGATCGGCGAGCATGGCGAGGCTCTTTCGGCCGGCCAGCGCCAGCGCATTGCCCTGGCCCGCGCCCTCTACCGCGATCCGTTTCTCGTGGTGCTCGACGAGCCGAACTCCAACCTGGACATGGATGGCGAGCAGGCATTGGTGCGGGCGATGCTCGGCGTTCGCGAACGCGGCGGCGTGGTTGTGATCGTCGCTCATCGTCCGAACGTGCTGGCAGCCGTCGATTTCGTCCTGGCGATGAGCCACGGCCGCATCCACGAGTTTGGGCCGAAGGACAAGGTTTTCGCCAAGATGTTCCCCATGCTGCGGGCGGTGCCCACGGCCAATCCGCCGCCGCGGGCGGCCGCGGAAGGCACTCCGCAGGCTGCCGCCAATGGAACCGAGGGAGGGAACTAGCGTGGCTGCGCCGGGCACCTCCCATGCATCGATCCGCTTCTACACACGGCTTGGGCTTGGAGCCGTGCTCCTGCTTGCCGGAGGCGTCGGCGGCTGGGCCTCGGTCACCGAGATCGCCGGCGCGGTCATCGCCCCCGGCACGCTCGTCGTCGACTCCCACGTCAAGAACGTGCAGCATTCGACCGGCGGCATCGTTGCCGAGATCGATGCCCGCGATGGCGACCTCGTGAAAGTCGGCGACCTTTTGCTGCGTCTCGACCGCACCGTGCCGGCTGCCAATCTAGCGGTGGTGAGCAAGGCGCTCGATCAGTTGACGGCGCGCAAGGCGCGGCTCGATGCCGAGCGCCGGGGCGCTGACAGCATCACTTTTCCTGCCGACCTCCTTGCTCGTTCGGCCGATCCCGATGTCGCCGAGGCGATCTCCGGCGAGAAGCAGCATTTCGAGACGCGGCGCACGTCCCGCGCCGGCCAGAAG
>NZ_RZSC01000652.1:0-3318 GCF_003998155.1 Mesorhizobium sp. M1E.F.Ca.ET.063.01.1.1 | reverse complement strand
TAGCCGATCTGGCCGCCTTGCGTGATGATGCGGATAAGCTGCTGGAAATCCATATGAAATCCACGAATCCGAGCGGCAATGACTCTCAAAACGAGCGGCAGCAATCTGATTCAAATACCGACTCTATTTTTGAGTTTGAACCTGCTTTGGAAAAAAGCGGGGCGGCGGCCGAGCCACTAACGAGGACCGCAGAGCCGCCGAAAACCTATCCGCTGGGGCTAGTGCTGAAGGCCTGCCCCGAAATCGCGGACTACGCCGTCGACGGAATCGGCAACTGGCGCGATTTCATGATAACCGCCGCCCAGGTGCGGGGATATCTGGGCGTTTCGCCGTCGGCGTATGAGGATGCCTGCCATGTCATGGGTCAGGAGATCGCCGCGGTGGTGATTGCCTGCATTCTGCAGCGGGCACAGCACATCGATTCAGCCGGCGGCTATCTGCGCGTTCTCACCGAGAAGGCGAGGGCAGGGCAGTTTTCGGTCGGGCCGATGCTTATGGCCGCATTGCGAGCGAACGGCGCGACTGCAAAGATGACAGGCTAACTGCCGGCGGATCGGTCGCGATGATGCAGGGGCTTGTATGGCGCACCATGTGAGGCTATATTTGGTCTCAAATGGATGGAGAGTGATATGCTGGCGTTCGGAAATGTCGCCGACGTGTTGGGGCTGCCCGTTAAAGAGGTGGCGGCGCGGTCGCCTTTCGGGCTGATCTCCCGGATCGAGCATGGACTTCCCATCGGGGCGCTCGAGCGCGTTGCGCATCTTCTGGCACCTGGCGATGCTCAGTTCAAATACCGGTTGATCCCCAAGGCGACCTATGAGCGGCGCAAGACGGTACATCGTCTCTCGTCGGATGAGGGCACACGATTGGCTCGCGTAGCGCGCGTCTGGGGTCTTGCTGTCGATGTCTGGCAGAACGAAGAGGAAGCGCGCGATTTCTTGTTTCGGCCGCACCCGATGATTGAGGACAAGCGACCGATCGACGTCGTTATCCTGAGCGAGTTCGGCGCCGAAATGGTGGTCGATATACTCGGAGGTCTGAAGTACGGCAGTGCTGCGTGACGGCGCAGACTCTCGATCGCACGCTATCGTCCTTTCGCATCGGCGATCCGGCCGGCACCTACCAGATCTTCGATGCGACCGGCTCGACAATCGCGCCAGGGCGATGGAACACGGCCGGAAGTCCTATCATCTATACCAGCGAGCACTATTCGACGGCGCTGTTGGAAAAGCTGGTGCATGGCAGCGGCCGCCTGCCGCCCAACCAGCACTACATCGAAATCACAATTCCGCGCGGACTGAGCTACGAGGTTTTTTCCCAGCCGTCACTGCCCGGCTGGGACACGATGCCGGCGACGGTGAGCAAGAGATTTGGCGAAACCTGGTGTTTAGAACGGCGCAGCGTCATCCTGCTGGTGCCGAGTGTCGTGGCGCGTCTCGATTGCAATGTGCTGATCAATCCGGCGCATCCGGAGTTTTCAAGGATCCAGACAAGCCTGCACCAGCCGGTCTACTGGGACCGGCGGCTGTTCGGCGCGTAACGGGGAGCTTTCTCGCCCACAACACCGAGCCTTGGTGAGATTGACGCGGAACCGGTCACGTCGGCGCTGGTATTTGCGCGCGCATCTCGATCGATGAGGCAAGGCCGGTGCGCAGCGAATAGCCGCAGAACTTTTGGCCCAGTTCCCCCTTCCGACAGGTCGCCGCGCACGCCGGCGGCAAGCGGAACCAATTGGAGCTGACGCCGCACGCTGTGATGTGCCGGATCGATCTGCGACTCAGACGATGATCCGCGCCGCCCGCCCGAGCGTGCGTTCGGCATCGTTGTAGTAGTTCGACGCCTGCTGAACCGAGCGATGCTGCGACTGCTGCATGGCTTCGGGCAGCGGAATGCCGCGGCGGGCGGTTTCGGTGAGATAGCCGGAGCGCAGGCCGTGGGCGGAAAACGCCACCGGATCAAGCCCGGCCTCGGCGATGCGGCGCTTCAGGATCAGGTTGACCGCCTGCGGCGTCAGGGCGCGTTTTTCGAGATTGCCCCAACGGTCGATGCCGCGAAACACGGCGCCTTCGCTGATGTTCGCACGCTCCAGCCACTCCCGCACGACCAGGACCGGACGGCCGACCAGAAGCACGAAGGCGTCGCTGTCGGCTTGTGTCGTCTTGGTCCGGCCGAGCCGGATTGACAGGCACGGCAGTTTTTCCCCGTCGAGGTCCTTGGGGTCGAGCGGCACCGGATCCTGTTCGACCAGCTGTTCGACACGCAGCGCCGACATTTCGCTGCGACGGCGGCCGCCGGAGGCGAAGGCCGTGATGAGGATGGCGCGATCCCTGACGTCGACGAGACGGTCGCCGGCGCAGGCCTTGAGCAGCACGGTCAAAATGTCGGCGGTCACGGCTTTCTTGCTCTTGCGGCCGCGTGGCCGGGCGCTGGCGCGCACCGCCAGCTTGATGGCGCTGTGCAGGCCTGGGGCCGCGAAATTTCCGTGCAAGCCGCGCCATTTGGTCAGCGTCGACCAGCTCGACAGACGCCGGCGTACGGTGTTCGGCGCGTGCGGTCCATCGACACGCAACAGGCCTTGGGTCCTGAGCGCTGCAGCCACCTCTTCGGGCATGCCGTGCGTGGACAAAAGATCGCGTTTTGCAGGATCCCACAGGTGATGGGCGACGAATTTGATCAGCAGCGCCTCCGGCGCCGGCCAGGGGAGCGAAAAACCGGTCGCGGCGAGCGACCAAGCCTCGAGATAGCCGAGGTCGGAGGCCAGCGCGCGCAGCGAATTCTCGCCGATGCCTTCCCTGGCGAGATGGCGCAGCGTGGCGACGTCGTCGTCGGTCAAAAGTTCGGCCAGAAAATCGCGCCGGTCGAATGGCAGCACCGAATCCAGTCCATCGAGCGCCTCCGCACGGCGCAGTTTATGGTCGGGTACGGGCTTTGGCAGGCGAAGATCCATGACGGCGGCTCAGAACAGATATTTTTTGTCTGCCCAGGCGAGCAGCACGGCTGCATCGCGGTCTGGCAGGCGCACGCGGCCTTGGCGCAGGCCCTCAGCGATCGCATCGCCGACGTCCGGATCGACCCAGTGCCCGTGCGTCATCAGAAAGAACCAGGCGAAGGGCAGGCCAATCTCGGCGTCGATCGCCTCGGTCCGCTCCATCAGGCGGTGCACCGAAATACCGTCTTCCAACGGCAGCTTCCCGGCGGGCGTTTTGAGCGGCCGCGGGATAAAACCGATCTTGCGTTTTTTGCCACGATGTTCGAGATCGTGGATGTCGAAGGCCCAATGGTCAAAAACGCGGTGAGCGCAAGCGCTCGACCGCTCCC
>NZ_RZSC01000651.1:0-3322 GCF_003998155.1 Mesorhizobium sp. M1E.F.Ca.ET.063.01.1.1 | reverse complement strand
TCGCTAGGGGGACCTAGCTAAGGGACTTATTCAGCTAAGGACTTTTGATGATCCAAAAGGATCGATGACAGTATCGGGGTTTTTGCGGGCCGCCGCATCGTGCAAACGAAGGAATAAAGCAAGCGATCCTTCGTTCACATGGTGCGGTCGTGACGGCACCGTCCCATGCTTGCGTCAGCCGGCGGCCACTACCACCACCCCCCGCCGGTTAGGCCCGGCAGCCGGCATATTGCCCCCAACAGGGCTGCCGGGCCGCCCCTTGGAGCAATTCCAGGAAAAGTGCGAAGCGATTTTCCGTTCGGAATTGCTCTAGTGGCCACAAGCCCGCGCTTCAGAGGTCGGTCACCACCTCGGTATACGCCCTCACCACGCCATCCTGCCCGCGAATGCGCCACGTCTCACCCTCCCGCCCTTCGATGTGGCTGGCCGCCAGCGGCACCTTGCCGCCGCCATCGGGCAGGTCGATGACATAGGTCGGGTTGCAGATGCCGGAGAGCCGGGCGCGCAGTTCGGCGACCAGCGCCTGGCCTTCCTCGATCGTGGCGCGGCGATGCGCCATGCCGCGCGCCAGGTCGCCATGGTGCAGGTAGTAGGGCTTGACGCCGAGCCGGTACATCAGCTCGCGGCAGAGTTCTTCTAGCACCTCGACATTGTCGTTGACGCCTTTGAGCAAAACGCTCTGGTTGAGCAGCACGAAACCCGCCTGCCGCATCGTCCGGCAGGCCGTTTCGGCTTCGGCGGTGATCTCGCGGGGATGGTTGAAGTGGGCCACCACCGTCACCAACAACCTGCTCTGCAGGGTGGCGACCAACCCAGCCGTGATGCGCGACGGCAGCGCCACCGGCACGCGGGTGTGGATGCGTAAGAGCCGCACATGCGGCAGCGCCTCGATGCGGGCGCGGATTTCGGCAAGTGCCTTGTCGGGCAGCGACAGCGGATCGCCGCCGGTCAGGATCACCTCGCGGATCTCGGGGTGGCCGGCGATGTATGCCAGCGCCGGCTCCAGCGCCTCGCGCGTATAGCCGCGGCCGATCGACGTCAGCGACTCCTTCCGGAAGCAGAAGCGGCAATAGACCGCGCATTGATAGGTCGGGAACAAAAGCACGCGGTCGGCATGGCGATGCGTCAGCCTGGGCACCGGGCTGAATTCGTGGTCGCCGATCGGGTCGTCGAGCTCGCCCTCGGTTGCCACGAGTTCCTCCGGCGACGGGATCACCTGTGCGCGGATCGGGTCGCGGGGGTCGTTCCAGTCGATCAGGTCGAGATAGGCTTTGGGAACGCGCACCTTGTGGGCGGCGGCGGCTTCTTGCGCCGCGGCGCGCTCGGCCGGCGATAGCGGCAGCGCGGCAAGATCGCGCACATGGCGCACGCCGGCGCGGACGTCGGCTTGCCAGGCTGTGTCGGGGGCGCGCGCATCCATGGCCGCGTCTTTGAGGTCTGAGGTCATTGAAGGATCTCGGATTGTAATTTGGCGCGGATATCGGCCGGATGGAGAGCGGGGTCAATGGTGGTCAATTGCGGCTTTCAGGCGCCGAGTTCCCGCGACATTCCCGATCGTCTGTCAATCCATTGCCATGGCACCGGCCGCCGGAAACGTCGGCAACGCCTGCGGGAAGACCAACACCACCGCGCCGTAAAGCAGCAAAGCCGTGCCCGATAGCGTCGCTATCCTCTTTCCCGCCGGGAAGGTCTTTTCCGTAAAGATCAGCAAGGTGACCACGGCCATGGCGGCAATGTTCATGATGCCGAGAGGAAAGAGAGCGAGAAACAGGAGCCAGCAGCAGCCCAGGCAAAAGAGCCCATGCTCCAGACCCATGCGCACCGCGCCCCACTGTCCATCGCGCCATGAGACCAGGATGAAACTCATCGGGCTACGGCATTTGGTCAGGCACAGGTCCTTCAGCGGGGAGAGCTGGTAAGCACCCGCGACGATCAGCAGAACGCCGCCGATGCGCGCGGCGGTCGCCGCCGACATCTCCGCCTGCCCGGCAATCCTCTCCGCGCCTGCCGCGCCCGCAAAGGCGACCACGCCCGCCAGACCCCAAACCAGCATGTAGCCGCCCAAGAACACCCAGGTCGAGACAAAGGCCTCACCGCGCCCCCGACGGCCGGCCTGGACCTGGTGAAACGTCAGGATCATCGGTGCGGCCGTCGGGAACATCATGGCGATCATCATGATGGTCCAGGCTGCAAGAAACAGCGGCGCATTCATGCCCATCGTGGGCGTGTTCATCGGCATGTCCATGCCGGCCCGCTGCCGGATGAGCATGGCCCACGCCGCCGCCGCGACGGCGATCAAAAGAGCGACGATGATGTTTCGCTGCAGCGTCAGCGAACCCGCATTGCCCAAAGGCGAGCCCCGTTCCGACATGCGAGGCGGCTATTGCTGGCCGGACCAATTGATCGGAGCGTAGTGGCCGTTTCGGCGGGAATTATCCCAGTTCATGCCGTGGTCGGTGAACGTGCTGCCCTCTACGCCCATCGCCATGACGAGCTTGTCGGGATTGACGGGATGGCCGGTCGCCGCCCACATCTCCCCGTCCTCGCGCATCGTCGGAAGCGGTTCGACCGCCATCTGCATGATCCCCGGGATCTCCACCGACCGCTTCTTGCCGTCGATCTGGTACCTGATCGGCACCTTCTTTACCCCCAGGTTGGTGCCCATCAGGGGGGCGAGCACGGCCATCGGGCCGCCGGCGGCGCCGGTGAAGATCGCACCCAGCGCCTCCGTCTGCTTGTCATCGGCCCGTTCGTCGATATAGGCCGCGGCCGTCCAATTGCCGTCCGCCATCGGGCCGGGTGTATGCGCAATCATCGCTATGTTGAGGCCATCCAATCGAGCGTCACCGTAGTTGCCCGTATCGATGTGAAAGGCCAAAGCAACGTCGCAAACGCCTTGCGTCGGCTTTGATGTCAACGGCGCGTTAGGGGACATCAAGCAGGGACACACGACGTCGCAGCTACAATTCTCGAAATAATTTCCAGACAATTGCCAACTGGTTGCCATTGGCTCCTCCCGAGCGTGAGGCGCGTCGGCGTATCGCCGTTTTCTTGGCAAGCCAGAGCCGTTCACGCTTGTTTCAGAACGGCAAACAGCCCAATAAAACGAACGAGCGGCGCGCTAGACCAGTCCATCCACGCTACGCCGTCGCCCGGTACTGTCAAGCGCGATCGGAAGCGAGACGTCGCCGATTCTCCATCCTGCCGCGCCCAAGAAAATTGCCGTGCAACTGTTCCGCGCATTCTTTCTGGCCGCCCTCGCCGCTCCCGGGCTCTGAGGGTGAAGCCCGACAGGGTTAGAAGCTGGCGTTCCCGCCCACCC
>NZ_RZSC01000650.1:0-3325 GCF_003998155.1 Mesorhizobium sp. M1E.F.Ca.ET.063.01.1.1 | reverse complement strand
CGAGGCTTACGGCACTTATGCACTGATTTCGGGAGAGGGCTCGGCGGAAGGCCAGGACCCGGCCGAGGCGCTGTGGGCGGCGGTGCGGATGCTGCCGGACAAGCAGCGCGACGCGGTGCTGCTGGTCTACGGCGAAGGCCTCAATCACGCGGCTGCGGCCGAGGTGATGGCGATCTCGGAGACGACGGTTTCCTGGCACATCCATGAAGCGAAGAAACGGCTGAAGGTGCTCATGCGTTCAGTCGGGGAAGTGTGACCATGGTCGACGACAACGAACTCGAAAGGCTGCGCGACCTCGCAGTGCCAGCGCCCGACGGCGAAGCGAAAACTCGCGCTTTGGCTGCCGCGATGCGCGCCTTCGACATGGAAAATATTTCGACGGCCACCCAAGGAACATCTGCAGGTCTTCGTCTCACGGAGCGAGCACAAATGCTCTGGAGAGAGATCATGCAACGGAAACTCATTGCCACGCCGGCCATCACCGCGCTGGTTGCGCTGCCTATCGCCGGCTATGCCGCTTTTGAGATGTTGAGGGAGCAGCCACCAGTCATCGGCGGCAACGAAGGTAAGGTGACCGAGACGGTGGCCGACAAGCCGGTGGCGCAGAAGCCTGCGAGCAATGGGCTGGCGACCAACGAACCGCTGGCGGCCGTGCCCGCCAAGGAGAAGAAGACCGACGCCGATAGCGAGGATCGCCTCAAGGATGAGGCGCAGATCGCGCCGGCGGCACCGAAGCCGGCCACGGAAGTCGACAGCCTGGTCAAGCAGGAGATGGCGCCCGACGCGTTGCCCGCTCCGGCGCCGGCAGAAAGCGGCCAACTTGCGTCCGGCGGACGCGCGAACGCTCAACCGCCCGTGGCCGCGATGCGGTCCGCACAGGCGCCTGCCGGCGCGGTCGCCGATTCCAAGCTGATGGCGCAGCCCGCGCCGATGCCGGCCGACCAGATGCAGCCGCAGGAGGAAAACCGCGACCGTATCGAGACCTTCAAGACCAATCCGGTGCACGAAACGGCGCAGGATCCGGTCTCGACCTTCTCGATCGACGTCGACACCGCCTCCTATTCCTTCGTGCGGCGCTCGCTGAAAGAAGGCACTCTGCCTGACCCCGATACGGTCCGGGTCGAGGAAATGATCAACTACTTCCCCTATGACTGGAAGGGGCCGGACTCGGCCGCGACGCCGTTCAACTCGACCGTCACCGTCATGCCGACGCCGTGGAACGAGCACACCAAGCTCATGCATGTCGCCATCAAGGGCTTCGACCTGAAGCCGGCCGAGCAGCCCAAGGCCAATCTGGTGTTCCTGATCGACGTGTCGGGCTCGATGGACGAGCCGGACAAGCTGCCGCTGCTCAAATCAGCCTTCCGGCTGCTGGTCAGCAAGCTCAAGGCCGACGACACCGT
This sequence comes from Mesorhizobium sp. M1E.F.Ca.ET.063.01.1.1, assembly GCF_003998155.1. Lineage (NCBI taxonomy): Bacteria > Pseudomonadati > Pseudomonadota > Alphaproteobacteria > Hyphomicrobiales > Phyllobacteriaceae > Mesorhizobium > Mesorhizobium sp. M1E.F.Ca.ET.063.01.1.1. The sequence continues at coordinate 1,922 of NZ_RZSC01000650.1, read as the reverse complement.
CTCGATCGTCACCTATGCCGGCAATGCCGGCACGGTGCTGATGCCGACCAAGGCGGCGGAAAAGCAGAAGATCCTTTCGGCCATCGACAATCTCGAGCCCGGCGGCTCGACGGCCGGCGAGGCGGGCATCCGGGAGGCCTACAAGCTTGCCGAGCAGTCCTTCGTCAAGGACGGCATCAACCGGGTGATGCTCGCCACCGACGGCGACTTCAATGTCGGCCAGACCGATGACGACGACCTCAAGCAGCTGATCGAGAAGGAGCGCAAGACCGGCGTCTTCCTGTCAGTGTTCGGTTTTGGACGCGGCAATCTGAACGACCAGATGATGCAGACCATCGCCCAGAACGGCAACGGCACGGCCGCCTATATCGACACGCTGGCCGAAGCCGAGAAGGTGCTGGTCGAGGACGCATCCTCGACGCTGTTCACCATCGCCAAGGACGTCAAGATCCAGGTCGAGTTCAACCCGGCCAAGGTCTCGGAATACCGCCTGGTCGGCTATGAGACGCGCGCCTTGAAGCGCGAGGACTTCAACAACGACCGCGTCGATGCCGGCGAGATCGGCTCCGGCCATTCGGTGACGGCGATCTACGAGATCACGCCCAAGGGCAGCGGCGCGGAACAGGTCGATCCGCTCCGCTACGGCCAGGCGAAAGTCGACAATGGCGGCATTGCCAATGCGGACGAATATGCCTTCGTCAAGATCCGCTACAAGCTGCCGAACGAAGACGTCTCCAAGCTGATCACCACGCCGGTGACCGCGGCCAATGAGGTGCCGTCCTTCGACGAGGCAGGAAGCGACCAGCGCTTCTCTGTCGCGGTGGCCGCCTTCGGACAGAAGCTGCGCGACGAGGATCAGACGGCGAATTTCGGCTACGACCGGATCCTGGAGATCGCCAACGCCGCCCGCGGCGCCGATCCGTTCGGCTACAGAGCCGAATTCCTGTCGCTGGTGCGCCTGGCGTCGTCACTGGGGGGTAACAAATAGGGTGTCGTGAAGATCGGGAACGCCGGCAGAGAAACACCCCGCCGGCCTTCGCGCCGATCGTTAAATTGCGCGGCTTTTCCGGAACCTCGTCGCAATGAGATTCTGTTAGTCAAAGCTGATAGAGGACTTCGAGGGGCTGGAATTGCATATTACCGGGAACGTCACATCGGCGGCGGGCAACCTCCAGGCTCGAGAACCATCCGGCCCGTCGGCGGAATCCTCGCGCATCAGAAGCGATGTCGACGCAGCCCGCAACACGGCGCTCTCCGCGCTGAACAACGACCGCTTCCGCGTGATGCTGGAGCAGATCAGCGACCCGCGCGCGTCCAGCGCCTTGATGACGATGGGTGTCGACAGCGGAGGCGGCGCCGCTACCGACCTCAATACGGCGCTGTCGCGCTACGCCGAAAACAGCGACTGAAGCAGGGCGGTTTTCAGGCGCGGCTGCGCCGCCGCTCGCGGCGGCCTTCGCCGGCCTCGGCCGAACCGGCCGAAGCAAGCTTGTTGCGCATCGGGCCGATGCGCTCGACGATCGTCTCGACGGTCGGGCGCGATGACTTGGTGTGAGCGTCGAGCGCCTTGCGCATGGCGGCAAGATGAGCGAACGAGGTGCCGCAGCAGCCGCCGACGATTTTTGCGCCGGCATCGACGGCCAGCCTGACATAGTCGGCCATCAACTCGGGCGTGCCGGAATAGTGGATCTCGCTGCCGCGGAATTCCGGAATGCCGCAATTGCCCTTGACGATCACGGTGGCCTCCGGTTTCGCCTCGGTCATGTCGAGCAGCGAGGCCAGGATGTCGGCCGCGCCGACGCCGCAATTGGCGCCGACGCCGAGCGGGGCCTGCGACAGACCGTCGGCGACGCCATGGATGTCCTTCGGCAACAGCCCCATCATGGTGCGGCCGGCGGTGTCGAAGGAACCGGTGTAGGTAT
>NZ_RZSC01000064.1:0-16934 GCF_003998155.1 Mesorhizobium sp. M1E.F.Ca.ET.063.01.1.1 | reverse complement strand
CCTCTGCCCTGCCGGGCATCTCCCCCGCAAGGGGGGAGATTGCAGTTTTGGCGACTCGCTTATCCTGCAACGTCGCAGGTTGGCGAAAGCGGCTGAGCGTTAATCTCCCCCCTTGCGGGGGAGATGCCCGGCAGGGCAGAGGGGGGTGCCTCGCGCAGAGGTTGCCAGTCTATCGTTTGTGCGCAGCCCTACGCCAGAAACACCCTCTCGAATTCCTGCCTGCCCTTCGGCGAGAACACCACGGCGCGGCTGTCCCTCTCGCGCCGCGCCCATTTCTCGGCGATGATCTTGTCGAGGATGGCGGCGCCCAGCGCGCCGGCGAGGTGCGATCGCCGCACGCTCCAGTCGAGGCAGGCGCGGCAGACCGGCCGCCTGGCCTTGGTGTCGATCGCGATGTCGAGCGCGGCGAAATGCGAAATACCTGACGGTGAGAGTCGGATCTCGTTGTCCTCGCGCAGCAGCACTTGTCTGTCGACGAGACGGTCGAGCATCGCCACCGCCTGCTCGCCGGCGAGGTGATCGTAGCACACCCGCGCCACGCGCATGGCCGCATCGCGCGGGCCGGGCCGAACCCGCTTCGGGCCAACGGCTTCCGCAACGCCGATGATCGCTTCGATCATGCCCGCCACCTGCGGGCTGGCGAGGCCGTAATAGCGATGCCGGCCCTGGCTCGCGAGCGTCAGCAGCCCGCCATCCATCAGCTTCGACAGATGCGAGGACGCGGTGGGCAGCGAGACGCCGGCTTCCAGCGCAAGTTCCGATGCGGTCAGCGCCGTGCCGCCCATCAGCGCGTTGAGCATGTTGGCGCGGGCCGGGTCGCCGACCAGGCTGGCGACACGGGCGATGTCTGGTCCTTCACGCATAGTTCGATCCTCATCGAAGCATTCCCGCGAGGGGAGCACTATTCTCGAGCCAGCTCAAGCCGCCAGGCAAACGCTCCTGACAGGAGAATGCCTAGCACGCCGACGCCAGCGATGTTTCGACCGTGGTCGAACCATCGCCGCCGTGAAGCCAACCGACGAGGAGACCGCCATGACCATCACCTGCTTCATCCGCTACGAGATCGATCCGTTCGGCAAGGCTGCCTTCGAGCAATATGCGCGCGCCTGGGGCCAGGCCATCCCGCGCTGCGGCGCCGACCTGATCGGCTATTTCGCGCCGCATGAGGGCTCGGCCACCACAGCCTACGCCGCTTACAGCATCGAGAACCTCGCAGCTTACGAGGCCTATCGCGCGCGGCTTGCCGCCGACCCCGCCGGCAAGGCAAACTACGACTTCGCACGGCGCGAGAAGTTCATCCTCAAGGAAGACCGGATCTTCCTGAAACTGGTGTCGGGCCCGCACGGGCCGAGGCAGATGTTTCACACCGATGTAATCGTGAAGGAAGGGATAGAGGCATGATCGCTGTCATCTTCGAAGTAGAGCCGGCGGAGGGCAAGCGCGATGCCTATCTCGGCATCGCCGCGGAGCTTAAGCCCTTGCTTGAAGGCATAGACGGCTTCATCTCGGTCGAGCGCTTCCAGAGCCTCACCGATCCGAAGCGCGTGCTCTCGCTGTCGTTCTGGCGCGACGAGGAGGCGGTGAAGGCCTGGCGCAACACCGAGGAGCATCGGCAGGCGCAGAAAGCGGGACGCGGCGGAATCTTTGCCGGCTATCGTCTGCGCATCGCCCATGTCGTGCGTGATTATGGGCTCAATGAAAGGGCCGAGGCGCCGCAGGATAGTCGCGCCGTGAATGGATGAAGCTCCCCCTTCTCCCCTTGTGGGAGAAGGTGTCGCCGAAGGCGACGGATGAGGGGTGTTCCAGCTTGGCGGCGCCGGAGGAGACTGCAAGGTCGCCAACGTCTCACTCCGCTGGAACACCCCTCATCCGTCTCGGCGCTAACGCGCCGATCCACCTTCTCCCACAAGGGGAGAAGGGAAAAAGCGCTCAGGCATTCCCGATCAGCACGCCCGCGCCGAACACCAGCGCGCCGCCCAGCACCACCTGAAAGGCGGCGCGCCAGAATGGCGTCTGCATGTAGCGGTTCTGGACGAAGGCGATCGCCCAGAGCTCGAAGAACACCACGATCGCGGCGACGATCGTGGCCGTCCAGAAATAAGGGATGAGGTAGGGCAGCGCGTGGCCGAGCCCGCCCAGCGTCGTCATCACGCCGACGGTGAGGCCCCGCTTCAGCGGCGAGCCGCGCCCGGAGAGCTTGCCGTCATCGGAGGCGACTTCGGTGAAGCCCATCGAGATGCCGGCGCCGATCGAGGCGGCAAGACCGACGAGAAAAGTCTGGAACGTTTGATGGGTGGCGAACGCGGCCGCGAAGATCGGCGCCAGCGTCGACACCGATCCGTCCATCAGTCCGGCGAGCCCCGGCTGCACATAGGTGAGGATGAACTGGCGCTGCTCGGCGCTCGCCTCCTCCTCCTTCACCTCGCCCGGGACATGTGTCTGCTCCAGCTCATGCGCGGAATTCTCATGGCCGAGCTCGGCCGCGGCCAGATCGTCGAGCAGTTTGCGCGTCGAGGCGTCGGTGGTCCGCTTGGCCGCTTCGACATAGAAGCGGTAGGCCTGCCGCTCCATCTCCTCGGCCTGCCGGCGCACATGCTCGATGCCGAGCGGCCGCACCAGCCAGTCGGGCTTGCGCTCGTAATAGCCCCTGACATGTTCGCGCCGGATCAGCGGAATGCGCTCGCCGAAGCGCCTGCGGTGGAGCTCGATCAGGGAATCGCGATGGCCATCCTCCTCCTCCGCCATCGCCTCGAACACCTTGGCCGATTGCGGAAAGGCTTCCGCCAGCCCGTCGGCATAGGCGCGGTAGATGCGCCCGTCGTCCTCTTCCGACGAGATCGCCAGCGCCAGGATCTCCTGCTCCGACAACGAATCGAAGGAGCGGCGGCCGAAGCCGAAAACACGGGAAAGCATGAGGAAATCACCCTAATTTAGAATAGTTCTAAACTAGGAGCTTGGACGCCGAGGGTCAATCGTGAACACGGCGGGACAGGCGGAATTCGTTGATCCAGCGTCGCACCTTCATTATTGCCGAATGTTCACCGATATGAGGCGCGCCAATTGAAATCGAAGGAAGCAAGGATGACGGAAAAGAAGCTCCCGCACGCATTCGATGTGAAACCCGTTCTCGATCTCATCGCCGGCATCGAGGCGGACCTGCAGCGCCTCAAGGGTCTGGTCGAGGAACAGATCGAAAAATTCGACCCCGCCAATCCGCACAACAAGACGCCTGAGGGCAAGCTGACCGAGGAAGGCGTCGAATGCTGCTACCGCATGTTCGACGAGGGCAAGTCGCGCTATTCGGTCGCCCAGCAGATGAAGATCTCGTTTGCCGCCGCCACGCATCGCTTCAACAGCTGGCGCAAGCTCGGAGGGAAGAAAAGGACGCGCACGCTGCTAGGGTGAGGCGTCCTACTTCGTCACGAAGGGCATCGGCGTTGAAGCTGCCAATCTCCCCCCTTGCGGGGGAGATGTCCGGCAGGACAGAGGGGGGTGTGAAGGAACTCTGTCCTTTCCGGCAAATGTAGAGCAGCCCTGGCAACTTGCGAGCGTATTCAGCATTGATCGGCTGAGATGTCGGCGGGACAGCACCCCCTCTGGCCTGCCGGCCATCTCCCCCGCAAGGGGGGAGATTACGCGCTTCGCCGTCCGTCATCACCAACATTGTACCCATCACATTTTTTCGTTGGCGCGCCGGGACAATTTCCGTGCACCATAGGCGGTCCCGTTCTTCCGCGAGGCCCACGCCATGACCGCCCTGCCCGGCATTTCCGACATCCACGCCGCCGCCGCGCGGCTCTCCGGCCTGATCGTCGAGACGCCGCTTATCGAATCGCCGGAGCTCAACAGGCGCTATGGCGGCCGCATCCTGTTCAAGCCCGAGACGCTGCAGCGCACCGGCTCCTTCAAGATCCGCGGCGCCTACAACAAATTGTCGTCGCTGAGCGAAGAAGAGCGCAGTCACGGCGTCGTTGCCTTTTCTTCCGGCAATCACGCGCAGGGCGTCGCCGCTTCGGCTGCGATGTTCGGTGTCAAGGCGGTCATCGCCATGCCCGTGGACGCACCGGCGCTCAAGGTCGGCAATGTCCGCAGGATGGGCGCCGAGGTGGTGCCGTTCGACCGTTTCAAGGACGACCGCATGACGGTCGTTCGCCCCTATGTCGAGATGGGCATGGCATTGGTGCCGCCTTTCGACGATCCGGCCATCATCGCCGGCCAGGGCACGATCGGGCTGGAGCTGATGCGCCAAGCGAAGGCGCTCGGCGTCAGCCTCGACGCGGTGGTTATCCCCTGCGGTGGAGGCGGCCTGTCGAGCGGCATTTCCGTCGCTGTCAAGGACGCCTCGCCGCGCACCGCCGTCTGGGCGGTCGAGCCCGAGCATTTCGACGACACGCGCCGCTCGCTGGCCAAAGGCGAAAGGGTCTCGAACCAACCCGGTCATACCTCGATCTGCGATGCGCTCCTCACCGCCGAGCCCGGCGCCATCACCTTCGAGATCAACCGCCGGAACCTCGCCGGCGCCATCGCCGTCTCCGACAAGGCCGCCGCGCAGGCGATGCGCGACGCCATGGCCTACCTGAAGCTGGTGGTCGAGCCCGGCGGCTGCGTCGCGCTCGCGGCGCTGTCGTCCGGCGAAATCGACCTCGCCGGCAAATGCGTCGCCGTGGTGCTTTCCGGCGGCAATGTCGATTTCGGCACCTATGCCGAGATCATGGCTGCAGCTTAGGCGGTGCTGCTGCGACTCCACACACAGGCCGCGATCCGTCACACCCCCCTCTGGCCTGCCGGCCATCTCCCCCGCAAGGGGGGAGATCAGCCGTCGCCGCCGCTTTCGCCAATCAATAACGTTGCAGGAGGGGCGACGACGCCGGAGCTGCCAATCTCCCCCCTTGCGGGGGAGATGCCCGGCAGGGCAGAGGGGGGTGCTGTCCCTCCAGCGTCAAACCTTTTTCGCCGTGCCTCGCTCAATCCAGTGTCCGCCGGAAGCGCAGCAGGGCGGCGCCGGCGAATGCCACCACGAACACCGCCAGCCAGCCGATCTCGGCGGCTACCGCGTTGAAGTCGGCGCCCTTCAACATGACGGCGCGGGTGATACGCAGGAAATGCGTCAATGGGAAGATCTCGCCCAAGATCTGGGCCCAGCCCGGCATGCCGCGATAGGGGAACATGAAACCCGAGAGCAGCAGCGACGGCAGGAAAAAGAAGAAGGTGAGCTGCATCGCCTGCATCTGGGAGCGAGCCATCGTCGAGATCGTATAGCCGAGCAGCACCAGCGAAAGCACGAAGACCAGCACCGATGATAGCAGCAGCGTCAGGCTGCCGACAAAGGGGACGCCGAACAAAAGCTTCGCCGCCACCAGCACCACCGCCACCTGCACCGCGCCGACGACGAGGAAAGGCAGCACCTTGCCCAGCATGATCTCGGTCGGGCTTGACGGCATGGCGAGCAGGTTCTCCATCGTCCCGCGCTCGGTCTCGCGGGTCAGCGCGATCGCCGTCATCATCACCATGGTCATCTGCAGGATGACGCCCAGCAGGCCGGGCACGATGTTGTATTGCGAGATGCCTTCGGGATTGTAGCGCTGGTGCACCACCACCTGCAGCTGCTGCTTGGCGGCCTCGGTGGCGGTCGCCTGCATGCCCTGGGCGCGCAGCAGCGCCTGGCTCGCCACCCTGCTCAGCGTCGAAATGGCGCCGCTCGCCGCCGACGGATCCGTCGCGTCGGCCTCGATCAGGATCTGCGGGCTGTCGCCGCGCTCGACACGCCGGGCAAAGTCGGCCGGGATGGTGACGACGAAGGAGACGGCGCCCTTGGCCATCAGCATTTCGGCCTCGGCCGCGCTTTCGGACACATGGTCGAAGCGGTAGTAGCCGGTCATCTGCAGGGCGGAGACCATGGCGCGCGTATACTGGTCGTTGCTCATCGCCACCAGCGCCGTCGGCAGGCTCTTCGGATCGTTGTTGATGGCAAAGCCGAACAGCACGAGCTGTAGCAAAGGCACGCCCAGCATCATGGCGAAGGTGATGCGGTCGCGCCGCATCTGGATGAACTCCTTGATCAAGAGCGCGCCGAGTCTCGCGAAGGAAAAGACCGCTCTCAAGCCATCTTTCATGTCATGTTGTCCTTCGAGCCGGCCATGAACTGGATGAACACGTCTTCCAGGCTGGTCTCGCCGGGCGTCACCGTCACGCCCTTGTGCTCCTTCTCGACATCGGCAAGCGCCTTTTCCAGCGCTGCCTTGTCGGAGCCGACGACATGCAGCGTGGCGCCGAACGGCGCCACCTGGTCGACGCCGGGGCGCCCTTCCAGCGCCTCGGCCACGCGGCCGAGCCGCGGTCCCTGCACCACGAAGGTGGTGAGCCCGGCATTCTCGACCACCTCGTCCACCGTGCCGGTGGCCAGCAACTTGCCGTAGGAGATGTAGCTGATGCGGTGGCAGCGCTCGGCCTCGTCCATGTAATGGGTGGAGACCAGCACCGTCAGCCCGCCGCTCGCCAGCCTGTGGATCTCGTCCCAGAACTCGCGCCGCGCCTTCGGGTCGACGCCCGCCGTCGGCTCGTCGAGCAGAAGCAGCTTCGGCTGGTGCATGATGCAGGCAGCGAGCGCCAGCCGTTGCTTCCAGCCGCCGGAAAGCGTTCCGGCCAGTTGGTTGCGGCGCGTGGCGAGGCCGAGCTCCTGCAGCGTCCGCGACACATAGTGCTCGACCGGTCTCAGCTGGTAGAGCCGTGCCACGAATTCCAGGTTCTCGCCGATCGTCAGATCCTCGTAGAACGAGAATTTCTGCGTCATATAGCCGACCTCGCGCTTGATCCTGAGCGTGTCGGCCCGGATGTCGAAACCCAGCACCGTGCCTTCGCCCTCGTCCGGCGTCAAAAGTCCGCACATGATGCGGATGGTCGTCGTCTTTCCCGAGCCGTTCGGCCCGAGGAAGCCGACGATCTCGCCCTCGGCCACCGTCATCGTCACATGGTCGACGACGGTTTTGTCGCCGAAGCGCTTGACCAGCCCGCGCACGTCGATGACGTTCATTTTGCGAGGTCCGCCAGGTCGACGTCGACGATCTGGCCGGGCTGCAGCGCACTGGTATCGCCTTCCGGCCGTGCCTCGACGAGATAGACCAGCTTCTGCCGGTTCTGAAGCGAGTAGATCACCGGCGGAGTGAACTCCGGATCGGGCGAAACATAGCTGACGCGCGCCTTCAGATCCGGCCCGCAGCCGTCGCAACGCACGCTGAGCAGCGTGCCGACCTTCACCGACGAGAAAGCGGTCTCCGGCACATAGACGCTGAGCTTCATGGCGCCGTCGGGCAGCATCGAGACCACCGGCGCGGTCGGCCCGGCGGTGTCGCCGGGATTGCGGATGACATCGTTGACGCGGCCGCCGGAGGGCGCTGCCAGCACACGCTTGGAAAGGCGCCACTCGGCCTGCCCCAATTCCGATTGCGCCTGCTTGACCTGGTTCTCGGCCGCCTTGATCATCTCGGCCCGCCCCGGCAGGCCGCCGACGGCGAGATTGGCCTCGGCCTGGCCGACCTGCGCATTGGCGGTCTCAAGCGTGGCGGAGGCGGTGTCGTAGTCGGCCTGGGTGCCGGTGCCGCGCTTGTAGAGGTCGCTGGCGCGGTCATATTTGCGCTTGGCGTCGGCGGCCTGGGCCTTGGCCATATCGACCTGTGCCTTGAGCACGGCGATCTCTTCCGGCCGCTTGCCCACTTGAAGGTCGGCAAGCTGCGCTTTGGCCTGCGCAAGTGCGGCCTGCGCCTGCGCCACGGCGATCTTGGCGTCGGCATCTTCCAGCGTCACCACTGGCATGCCCGGTGTCACCCGGTCTCCGCGTTTGACGTTGACCGTCGCAACCTGCGCCACCTCGATCGGCGCCATCAGCACATACTCGCCCTCGACATAGCCGACGGCGAGCGGCGCGGCCGCCGCGCAAGCGCCGAACAACTGGGCCGCGAGCGGCAGCGAACAGAGAAAACTCATGATTTGCCCTTCTTGCGGGCGGCCGGATCGCGCGCCGCCAGCATTGCCCTGAGGTTGTCGGTCGCGGCCGCCACGACCTTGGCGGCCTCTTTGTCGCCGATCTCGCGCCAACCCATCCTGCGCAGCACCGCTTCGCGTCCGATGCGGAAATAGATGACCTGGCCGATCATCGTGAACACGGTGAGCTTGGTGGCTTCGCTTTCGGCCGGCTCGCCGGTCGCCTGCTCCCAGATCTGGCACAGCCGGCGGTGCGTCGGTTCGAAGACGCCGGCATAGATGCGGTCGAGCGCCGCCGTCGGGTGCGAGAGCTCCCTAAGTACGAATTGTACGATCTCGCCGGCCTGGGGGCTCGCCACGACAAAGCCGACCATCCGCTCCAGCGCGGCAAAGAGCTGCGCCCGCGCGGCTTCCGGGTTTGAAGGGGCGGTCGCCTGGGTTGCGCCGAGCGCTTGTCCGGCAATCATCTGGATGGTCTCGACGATATAGTCGGCGGCGGCGGCGCGTAAGCCTTCCTTGCCGCCGAAATGATAGGCGATCGAGCCGATATTGGCCTTGGCCTCGGCGGCGATCTCCCGTGTCGAGGTGCCGTCGAAACCTTGCCGCCCGAACAGTTTGAGAGCGGCATGGACAAGCGCCGCGCGCGTTTGATCGGCGGTAGAGGTTTCTCGTTGTGGCTTTTTGGTGCTCGCTTCCTTGCTCATGACATTGATTTAATCAATCGATTGATTAAAGTCAAATTGATTTTCGCCTCGGCTTGCCATGTCCGTCCCCACACGCTTTAGTGCGCGGCCATGGGCAAGGAAGTTGAGCGCAAGTTCCTGGTCGCCGGCAATGCCTGGCGTCATCTGGTCGAGGCGGATATCCGCATCCGCCAATTCTACGTCGCCGCACAGCCCGGCCGCACGGTGCGCGTGCGCATCAGCGACGGTGCTTCGGCGGAACTGACACTCAAGTTCGGCGACAGGGCGCGCGAGCGCGACGAGTTCGAATATCCGATCCCGCTCGCCGAGGCAGAGGAGATGATGGCGTTCGCCATCGGGCGTGTCATCGAGAAGACACGCCACCATGTTAGACACCGCGGCTATCTCTATGAAGTCGATGTGTTCGGCGAAGTGCTCTCGGGGCTCGTGGTCGCGGAGTTGGAGACGCCGGAGGACGTACCTGACGAAATGCTGCCCGACTGGCTCGGTCGCGAGGTCACGGGCGAGTCAAGATTTTACAACGCGTCGCTGGCCCTCGGGGGGATACCGGAGATCGCCGCATGAGCTTTCGCATCGATCCGCGCCTGCCGCTCACCGGCGAGGTCAGGCGCATATTGACCGACGAGATCGGCAAGGCGCTCGGCCATCTCGAGACGGCGCGCGACAAGCCGGAGCAGGGGCTGCACAAATGCCGCAAGCGGCTGAAGAGCATCCGTGCCTTGCTGCGCCTGGTTCGGTCCGGAGACGAACCGTTCTGCCAGACCGAAAACGAATGTTATAAGCAAGTGTCGGCGCTACTTGCCGGCCCGCGCGAGGCGACCGCCCTCATCGAAACGATCGACCGTCTGGCGGAGGCCTTTCCGGAACAAACCGCCGGCGGCGGCCTCGATCCCGTCCGCGAGCGGCTGGCGCTGCGCCAGCATGAGCTTCATGCCGGCCCCGGCCTCGACGCCGCCATAAATGCGGCGATGGCCGCCTGCCGGGAAGGGCTGGAGCGTATCGACAGGCTGTCCCTGCCCGACCAGCCGGAACAGGCGGCCGATATCCTCGCCGAGGGCGCCCGCGCCATCTTGCGGCGGGCGAAAAAGGCGCTCGACAAGGCCGGCTCGCGCGGCGAGGCCGATGACTTTCACGACCTGCGCAAGGCGGCCAAGACGCACTCGATGCATCTGTCGCTGCTCGGCCGCCTGTGGCCGACGCCGATCAAGGCCCGCCGCAAGGCGGTCGACAAGCTTGGCGAGTTGCTGGGCGAACTGCATGACGTCTTTGTCATGCGCGCGCTGCTCGCCGCCGACGGCGAGCCGCTCGGCCCGCCCGACGACACGAAACTGCTGCGCAAGCTGTTGAAGCGTTCGGAAAAAAGCCTCGGCAAGGCTTGCCTCTCCGAGGCCGCCGAACTGTTCGGCGACAGCCCCGGGCGTTCCGCCAAAAGGCTCGCGCGCAAGGCGCGCGACGACCTCGCGGTTCCGCTTGAGGAAGCGAACGCTGCCTGATCATGGTCTAAGTGGCCGGCCTGTGCTAATCGGCGTCTGGGATGACTGCGCCGGCCGAAACCCTCCTGGACCGACTTGGCCGCTGGCTCGCCGGCCGGCTGCAGGATGAATCCTCTGGCTATGAACCCTATACGCCGTCCGATGCCGAAACGCTGCGCCGCACGCTGCAGCCCGGCGACGTCCTGCTCGTCGAGGGCAACCAGAAGATCTCGGCGGCGATCAAGTACCTTACCCAGTCGACCTGGTCGCATTCGGCCTTCTATGTCGGTGATGCCTTGCCGCTGCCCGAGGACGGTTCGGAGCGGCCGCGTCTGATCGAGGTGACCCTCGGCGAAGGCTGCGTTGCCGTGCCGCTCTCGCGCTACCGCACCTACAATACCCGCATCTGCCGGGCGAGCGGGCTGACGCCGGAGGATCGCGACAAGGTCGTTGCCTTCATGATCGGCAAGCTCGGCCTGAGATACGATCTCAAGAACATTTTCGACATGCTGCGCTTCTTCCTGCCGACGCCGCCGGTGCCGGTGCGCTGGCGCCGCCGCATGCTGGCGTTCGGCTCCGGCGATCCGACGCGGGCGATCTGCTCGACGCTGATCGCCGAAGCCTATGGCCAGGTCCGCTATCCGATCCTGCCCGAGATCACCCGCGCGCTCGGCCGCGCCTCGGCGCAGTCGAGCTATATGCGGCGGGAGATCCTGCACATCCGCCATCACTCGCTTTACACGCCGCGCGATTTCGACCTGTCGCCCTATTTCCGTATCGTCAAGCCGACGCTGGAGTACGGCTTCGACTACCGGGCGGTCGCGTGGGGAGACACGGCGACCGATTCGGAAGAAAAGGCCGCCGAGTAGGCCTGCCCGAGGCGATCTCGCCCACCATTCCTGCAGAGAGGCCGCGCCCGAGCGCCGCTGGCGTCGCGCGGAGATGTCATCCCCCTAAAAATGCCCTCAGCCGCCTCAGCACCAGATCCGGAGCTTCAAGCTGAGGCAGGTGGCCGACGCCAGGCAGTGTTTCGAACGACGCCTGCGGGATCAGCGCATGAAGCGCTTTGCCTCGCGTCAGCGGAATCCATGGGTCGTCCTCGCCCCAGATTATCTTTACCGGACAGCGTATGTCCCCGAACATCGGCTCGATTTCGGCGGTATATCTTTCATCGGCTTGCGCGAATTGGCTATAGAAGCTCGCGCGCCCGTCCTCGGAAAGCCACGGCTCGACAAGCTTCTCGAAATCTCCGGAATCGATGTCGTTCACGATGGCTCCCTTGATGTAGGCCTCCACGACCGCTCTGTGGATATGCGGTGGCAGGCCCAGAAAGGCATCCACATGGCGACCGACATGATCGAAGAACTCCGATCCCCAAGGGCGCATCGCGACAACGTTCATCAGAAGATACCGGTCGAAGTCGCAGCCATGCAGCAAATGCGCCCGTAGCGTTGTCGCTCCACCCATATCGTGGGCGATGACGATCGGACGTTCGATATCCCAAGACGCAAGCATCTCGGCGAATATCTTTCCTTGCACATCGAGTGACGTGCGCTGCCCCGCGTCTTTCTCGGATTGCCCGTATCCGGGCATATCATACCAATGGACGCGATACCGCCCTGCAAGGTCCGGGATAATCCGATGCCATGAGAACGAGGACCACGGCCAACCATGAGCCAGGACGAGTGCAGGCCCGCTGCCCAGTCGACCCGCTGCCACTGTGCCCGCGGATGTTTGCACGGTCTCATCGAGTTTCCACGTCATCCAATACTCTCCCCGGGACTGCGGGTGCCAAGCGCCAAATTTCAACCATTAGGCCGGCAGCGGCCGCCGTCCTTTTGCTCCCGAAGCTATTCGCGCACCGGCGTCGCGCGGATGCGGTCCGATCGGCATGATCGCCGGAAACGGCGTCGCGCCGAAGGCAAAGGTCCATTTGTAACCGACAAGCTGGTCTTCCGGCGTGGTGTGCTGGTCGTGATGGGCAAGCAGCCTTGCGCGTTCCGCCAGGTCCTCCGCCTCGCGCCGTACCATCTCCGCCGTTTCCGGCCGCATCCGCCGGGAGAAGCTGACGAAGGTCGCTTGGCCATCCATATGACCGATCGCCCAGCCGATGAAGTTCTTGTTGGTCGTCTCGAAATGCGGCTTCAGCGGTCCCTCGAAATCCCACTGAATGGGCGTGTCGACCAGCAGCCTGGCCGAAAGGCCGCGCCCGAGCGCGACCAGGCCGAGTTCTTCCAGGTCGCGCAGGTAGAGGAACATCGAGGCTTCGCTCAGGCCCTGCGAGCGCATGATGCCTTCGGGCGTGAATTTTTCCGACAGCATGATGAAGACGAAGAGCAGCGCCGGCCGTGCGGCAAGCCTGCGCTCGATCTCCGGCGCGACGTGGTTGGCCGGTCCCGGCCCCCGGCTCATCGAGCCCAGCACATTCTCCAGTTCCACTTCCGCCGCGGCGCAGATCTCCATCAGCCGATCGAGCTTGCAGTTCCGCTCATGGAAGATGCGCTTCACCGTCGGCTCGGAAACGCCCATGCGCTCGGCCAGCGTCCGGTAGGTCAGGCCTTTGGCCTTCAACGTCCGTTTCAGCGCCTCGAAGATCGGACCGTTCATGGAATGCACCTCGTTTGCATGAATTCGTATCGAACTTCGATACTACGTGCGAACAGTCTTCCAGAAAAGTATCGAAAAACCTAGCTCTCCGCCGTCACCACAGGAGAGCACCATGAAGACCCTCATCGCTTCGACTTTTCTCGCCGTCGTCGGCATAGCAACGGTTCCCGTCGCTGAGGCCGGCGAGATCTGGCGCGCCGGCGGCTTCGAGCAGCCGGAATCGGTGTTGTTCGACGCCGCCAACAAGCGCATCGTCGTCTCCAACATCGTCGGCAATCCCGGCGATGCCGACGCCAACGGCTATTTGTCGCTGCTGTCGCTGGACGGCAAGGTCATCACCCGCCACTGGGTGGACGGCATGGACGCGCCCAAGGGCATGGCGATCTCGGGCGGCAGGCTTTACGCCGCCGATATCACCAAGGTCCGCGTCGTCGACATCGCCAGCGGCAAGCTGGTCTCGACCATCGACGTGCCGGGCGCGGTTTTCCTCAACGACATGACGGCCGATGCCTCGGGCAACGTCTATGTCAGCGACATGCTCGCCGACACGATCTATCGCCTCGACGGCGACAAGCCGGAGCTGTTCGTCAAGGATGCGCTGCTGGCTTCGCCCAACGGCGTCTTCGCCGAAGGCGACCGGCTGATCGTCGCGTCCTGGGGCAAGGGCATCAGGCCCGATTTCAGCACGGCGGAGCCGGGCGGCCTGCTCGCGGTCGATCTCGCCGGCAGGAAGGTGACGCCGCTGCCTGGCGCCCAAAGATTCGCTGATCTCGACGGCGTCGTCGCCATCGGCGACGATATCTACGCCACCGCCTACATGACCGGCACGCTCTATCGCTACCGTGCCGGCGGCGCGCCGGAGGCGATCGCCACCTTCAAACCGGGCAGCGCCGATATCGGCACCGACGGTGAAAAGATCTTCGTGCCGCTGATGGGCGAAGGCGCCGTCGCGGCGCTGAAGATCGACTGAGGGCCGCTGCGGCGGCGGGAACGGCGTCGATCCGGATTGGACTGCCATATCGACGCAGCTGCCATCTGGTTCTGCCGCTCGCTCCGGGATATCCGGCAGCAAATTCCCGTCACATGAGCGAAGCCGTGAAGACATCCAGCCTGACCGGCGCCGTTTCCCCAATGATCCCGGTGCTCGTATGCGCGCTGGCGATCTTCCTGCTGTCCGGGATGGACGCGGCGATGAAGTCGCTGGTTATCGCGGTAGGCGTGTACAATACGGTGCTGTGGCGCAGCATGGTCGCGACCTTGATCGCGGGCGCGGCCTGGTCGGCGGGGCCGCGCTCGAAGCCCACCCTTCCGGTGCTGGGGGTGCATGCGCTACGCGCCGCGGTTGTCGGCATCGTCCTGCTTTCGTTCTTCTGGGGACTCGCCAGATTGCCGCTCGCCGAGGCGATCGGGCTCAGCTTCGTCGCGCCCCTGGTTGCTCTGCTCCTCGCCGCGCTGTTGTTGGGCGAACGTATAAGGCGGCAGGCTGTATGGGCGTCGCTGGCCGGTATCGCGGGCGTCGCGATCATATTGGCCGGCCAGTTTGGGGCGGCAAGCCATTCGCAAGATGCCCTGTTCGGCACGGCTGCGGTGCTCGTATCGACGGTGTTCTATGCCTACAATCTGATCCTCTCCCGGCAACAGGCACTGCTGGCCAAGCCGGTCGAGATCATGCTGTTCCAGAACCTCTGCGTCGCAATCATCCTCGGTCTCGCCGCGCCATGGCTCGCCGTCGCGCTGCCGAAAGACCTCTGGCCTCACCTCGTCGGGGTGGCGGTGCTGTCGCTCGCCGGCCAATTCCTGATGAGTTGGTCCTACGCCCGCGCCGAAGCGCAATATCTGATCCCGACGGAATACTCGGCCTTCATCTGGGCGATCGCGCTTGGCTGGTTCTTCTTCGGCGAGGAGGTGGCCTGGACCACGCTGGCAGGGGCATGCCTGATCGTCGCCGGCTGCCTGATCGCCGCGCGCGCAAACCCGAAACTTGCCGAGCCGATCGAAGCGGCGGTTTGAGGGATCCCGGTTAGCTGGGAGGTCAGCCCTGCGGACTCTGTGCCGTGACGGCTTTGAACCGCACGCCTCTGCCGCCGCGCTCGCTCGCCTGGCTTTCGCCGATCAACTCCACCCCGATCTCGTCGAGCGCCTGGGTGACCTTCATCAGCGAGTCGACCACGCCCCTGACGACGCCTTCGCTCGCTTCCATGCGCTGTATGGTCGGAAGCGAAACCCCGGCGCGCTCGGCGAGCGTTCTCTGGTCGATACCGGCCAAGGCTCTCGCGGCGCGCATCTGTGCGGCAGTCATCATCGGCTGGAATCCATATCTGAATATGCAATATCGATATCTAATATAAATATTACAATGTCTCAAGCATCATTCGGAGCGAATTTGGCGCCGTCACTCGCTATCCGCCATCACCTTGTGCCGCTGCAGCAGCCGCGCTGCAAGCCAGCACAACATGGCCCAGGCGAAGCCGGCGCACCAGCCGGCGAGCACGTCCGATGGCCAATGCACGCCGAGATAGACGCGGCTGGTTCCGACCAGCACCGTGACGAGCACGGCCAGCGCAAGCAGGAAGACCTTGGTCGCGCGGTCCGGCAGGAAGCGGGCCGCCAGCGAGCCAAGGGTAAGATAGGTGATCGCCGAGAGCATCGCGTGGCCGCTGGGGAAGGAGAACGAGGTCTCGTTGACGAGATGGGACACGAGATCGGGTCGCGGTCGGTCGACTTCGAACTTGAGCAGGCTGGACAGCACCTGTCCGCCGGCGACGGCCACGAACACGAACAATGCCGTCGCCGGCCGCCGGATCAGCAAAAGGTAGATGTGACCGTGCTGGTGATGAGCACCAGCACGCTGGTGCTGCCAAGCGCGGTGATGTCGCGCACCGCGCCTTCCAGCCAGGGTGGACCGATCGGGCTGTTCGGCTGCCCGGCCTGGCGGAAGGCGAGCAGGATTTCAGTGTCGAAGGCGTGCGGGGTGGTGGAGCGCGCCACCTCCATCAGTTCAACCAGGCCCCACAGCCCGCCGGCGATCACCAGCCCGGCCAGGAGCACCGGGAATTCTATTCTGTTGAGCAGCGCGTTGGCGGTCGATTTCATTCGGGGCCTTGGGTCCAGCTACAGCCGTTGCATATAGGGCCCGAGCGTGATCAGGACGACGGCCGCGATCGCCAGCATGACGCCCGTGGCCTGCAACGCATTGAGCCGTTCGCCGAAAAAGACCAAGGCCACGACGTTCACCGACACCAGCTGGATCACCGCCGACAGGCTGAACGACACCGACATGCCGAATTCGCGGATCAGCCTCAGCATAATCAGATTGCCGGCCGAATAGAGCGCCAGCGTCAGCAGGATCTTGCCAAGGCTCGGCGCCAGCCCCCACTGCTTGGCCGCCATCGCCGCCAGCAGGAAGATCACCGTTGAGACGCCAAGCTGCGCCAATCCCCAGATACCCACGTTTTTACCCCCTTGAGCGGCCTTCGCCGCGCCCGTCGCCACTCTTGTTTCCGAAGCGCGTGAAGCCGTCAAGCTGGCGGTGGAGGAGTAGGCGAAGGCCGCGGCAAGCCCCTTCTCCCCGTCACTATACGGGGAGAAGGTGCCGGCAGGCGGATGAGGGGCGGCGCCAGCATTGGCCATCAGCATTACACGCCGGGGCTGTCTTTGCTTGAAGCGATCGTCACGGCGCCTCTGTTTGCCAGGTCGGCGCCGCCCCTCATTGCCCTGCCGGGCATTTCTCCCCGTATAGTGACGGGGAGAAAGGGGCCGACATCGACGGCTTCGCCAATCGCCGAGGGGTACGTCGAAGCCATGTCACGAAAATGTGATCGGCCCGCTTTAGGGGTCGAAAGGTCAAAATCCCCAGCCACCTCAAGAAGCCAGAGGACAGCCCATGACCCAATCCCCTGAGACCCGCTTCCGCACCAGCCTGCTCGAGGAGAACGACGGTCCGCCCGTCAATCCCGCCGACAACCGCACCATGGGCGAGATCATCGCCGCGCGCTTTTCGCGCCGCGGATTCCTCAAGGGTTCGCTGGCCGTCTCGGCCATTGCCGCCACGGTCAGCCCGCTGGCGCTCGTCGCCGCCGACGAGGCGCGCGCCGCCGAGGCCTCGGCCTTCAAATTCGACGAGCTCGAGGCCGGCATCGACGACAAGCACCATGTCGCGCCGGGTTACGACCTG
>NZ_RZSC01000649.1:0-3325 GCF_003998155.1 Mesorhizobium sp. M1E.F.Ca.ET.063.01.1.1 | reverse complement strand
CGCCAGTCGGACAAGCAGCGGCAGCACTGGGACCCAATCGATGGATGCAATGATCCCGCGCGCGGCGTCGTCTTCCCCACGCGCTGCAAAAATGCTGATCATAGTGTACAGGCAAGTGGCCTCGTCGTTGTCCCAGTGATCGCTGCTGAACCCGGCCTTCGCGATTGCCTGCTTCGCTAACCCGGCCTGCGCAAGCGATACGGCGGCTCGACAGTCTCTTCCGGTGCTCGAGGCTAAATCACGTGCGCGCGCCAACGCATCCCGGATGGCCTTAGCATCATCGTTGGCTTTGGCCTTCGTTTGCCCGATCAAAAGCAGCGTTTCGAGTTTCAGCGTGTCGCCCGCATCCACCGTGTTGTAGTCGACGCGGTCAACTTGCTCGAGTGCTGCTTTGGCACCTCGGCTTGTGAGGAGGCCGCGCGCCGCTGCGTCTTGTGCTTCAACGCTGCCGGCGGCGGCTTTCGCCGCTCTGTCGAGGTCGCCGTAAGATGCGAAATAGTGTGCAAGCCAAACCTTGCGTGGCAACGAGTCCTGCCCGACCGTGACCGCTTGAAGCGCCAAATCGAATTGGCGGTTGCGAATGAGTGAAGCGAGTAGCGCCTGAGAATCCTCGGCGCTGAGGTTATATAGATCGTTGGTGCCGAAGGGCGCTGCGGGCTCAAATATTTTGGCCGCCAAGCCCTGGACGAGCGCTTGTTCGACGGCGTGTCGGTCGATGCCGAGGGAAGGGTCAGCGCTTAGTATTTGAAGAGCAATATCGGTGTCGGGGAACTCGATCACCGCATTCTGAAGATCTGTCCACGCAGCGATGGTGGATGCGAGGGCCGTATCGGGTTTTGTCTTAGATGCAGCGAACTCGGCAATGGCGCGGTTCACCAATTCTTCGGGCTGTGTCGCAAGCGCCGGCGACGCGACTGCTATGAGAATACACACAGTAGCACAACGCAGCATCGAAGCCTCACTGAGGAACGGTTTCCAGCTTGCTGGAAACGGCAGTGACTGTGACGGCAACCGGTGTGTCCTTGATGTCTTTGAGTTTGGCGATCAGTTCAGTCAGAACCTGATCCACATCTTCGCATCCGACATATCGCGCGGCTTCAACCTGAAAGTCACCCAACGCTCTGGCGACTTCAGCATGCCCAGTTACGAAAGTCGGAGACAACCAAAGCCTGCTTAGGTCCGCCAGGGTCTCCCTCAGCGCGGCTTGAGCGCGTCCGAAGTTGCGTTGTTCCTCTGGGGCGTTGGCTACGAGCGGCTTCTCAACTTCCGTTTGGAAGGCCGCTAAATGCTTTGTCGCTTCTGCCACCGGCAAACTCTCGTCCTCAGCCAGTGGATTTAATAGGACGAGAACCTTCGCTGCCGGCGCGCTGAGATCGTCGAGACCACTGCAAGATGTCACGGCGAGGTGACTGATCTTGGCACGCTCATCCGGCCCGACTTTCAATCCGACCAGGATCCGGTCCAGCAGCACGGCGTCCACAGCTGCTTGCCCATCAATACCTTCGACGGGTTGCGCAGTCACCGCCTTTGGAAGGAGGTCGCTCAAGTTACTGCCGGTCCGTATCAACATTCCATAGAGGGCCGCCACGACGAGGCCGAGACTAAACGCCGTTAGGCTTGCGCCAGCGGCCGTGTACGTCATGCCAACGCGCGCGTTACCTTCTTTCGTGACCTGCTCAGCCGCGCTCTTAGCTTCTCTGGCTTTCGAGGCAAAACGAGTATTCGCGTCGGCAAGGGTTTCAGCAGTCAATTTCTCTGCTGCAACTGCCGCGTCCAGGTCCGTCTGTGCTTGGGTGCGTTGCGCTGCCGCCTGCGTGGCTTCGTCCTGCTTTGCGGCCAGTTGGTCTGCCGGTGGTTGAGGCACGATCGCCTGGAGCGCAGCAAGCTCCGCTTCTGCAGCCACCTTCTTTTTGTCTGCTTCGGCAAGAAATGCGGTCGCCGAGGCGGTTTTGCGGGCAGCGGCCTCTTGGGCAATTTTCGCATCGTCCGCCGCCGCTAACGCCGACTCGCGGGCAGCTTCTGCATTCGTCTTGCGGGTGTCAGAGGCATTTGTGGTTGTTTGTGCCCACGGCAGGTAGAAGCTTCCGGCGACACCTAAGAGTCCGAAGAGTGACGTCAGCACGCCCGAAACCACCGGCGATTGGCTGAGCCCGACGAACAGGCCGATAACCACTCCAAGAGCCGCGATACCGATCAGATAGACCGTGAGCCCCTTCATTGTTTTTACCCCCTTCGTGTCGCACCAAGAGCGGCGACAGCGGCTTCGACCGACCGGATGACAGGCCTTAGGCAGCCGCCCAGGGAACCCGGGTTCATACCCTGCGAAGCTAACGATTCGCATGTCGAGCGCGTCAACTGTCCGATCGGACAGGTGACGTATTTTAGCATCACTGCAATCATCCCATTGGGAAAACATTGGGGGTTGTGCGATGATTTCGGCTCACGTCGTCAGTGCGCTCAACAAGCATCTCTACGAAAACGAATTCGACGAGTTTTTGCGACGTCGTCACGACTTCTTTGTGCACCAGAAACGGTGGCGCCCTCCGAGCCCCGATGGCCGCGAATTGGATCAGTTTGATACCGACGCAGCGACCTACCTGCTCGGCATGGAAGAAGGCCGCGTCGTGACCTCGGCTCGACTTATCCCAACGAGCGAGCCGCACATGGTCTCGGAGGTTTTTCCTCACATGTGTGAGCGAACGGGCGTTCCCCGGCGTCCCGACTGGGCCGAATGGACGCGCACCTTCGTCGTTCCCGACAAACGCGCGACAGGGCTTCGAGGCACGCTAACGCAGCTATGCTGCGCGGTGATGGAATACGCCCTCGACGAAGGGCTGAGCGCCGTCGGTGGTGTCCAGGAAACCTACTTCATGCCCCACCACGGCGCGCTGAAATGGCACGCCGAGCCACTCGGTATGGCCAGAGAAGAAAACGGCGAGTGGTACATCGTCGCCTATATCGACGTGAACGAGGCGGCGTTGGCGAGCGTGCGCAGGATACTGGGGATTGAGCATTCATTGCTGGTGCGACGGGGAAGGCAGGTGCCGTTCATCAAACCTGTCGAGACGTTAAGCAGAGTCGCCTAGCAGCAGTCGCTGTTGACCGGTCCGATCCAATCCAGATTAGACGTTGCTACCAAGCGCGTTTGGCATCCTGACGTTGCCCCCAGTTTCTATCCAGTTTTGAGTTCGTTTCCGGCGTGGGTTGTGCCCTGCTGGGCGGGTGAAGCGACGGTCGCTGGCGCGGAGCCTTTGGCATAGCGCAGCGCGAGCGACCGTCGCGGATTGAAGGTGGTGGCGACCTCGGCCGGTGTCTGCCAGGCGAT
>NZ_RZSC01000648.1:0-3329 GCF_003998155.1 Mesorhizobium sp. M1E.F.Ca.ET.063.01.1.1 | reverse complement strand
CCTGCTTGACCTCGCAGAAATTGCCGACCTTGGCCTTTTTTCTGAGATCGGCACCGGGACGCAACCGGGCGAACGGTCCGACCTCGCAGTTCGCGGCAATGGTGGTGCCTGCGAGATGGCTGAAAGCATGGATCGTGACGCCGGCGGAAATCTTGACGCCCGGGCCGAACCACACATTCGGCTCGACCACTGTATCGGCGCCGATTTCAGTGTCGTGCGAGAAATAGACGGTTTCGGGCGCGATCAGCGTCACGCCCGCAAGCATCGCTTCACGCCGCCGGCGCGCCTGCCAGATGGCTTCCGCTTCGGCGGGCTCGGCCCGGTTGTTGATGCCGAGCGCATTTTCGAAGCTCGCCTCGGTGGCGACCACGTCGAGGCCCTCCGCTCCGGCGATTTCGACGATATCGGTGAGGTAGAACTCACCCTTGGCGTTGCTGTTGCCGACCTTGTCGAGCAGTCGAAGCGCATGCTTGCCGGCCACCGCCATCATTCCGGCATTGCAGAAGCCGATCTTCTTTTCCGCCTCGGAACAGTCCTTTTCCTCACGGATGGCGACCAATCGGCCACCTTTTTCGATCAGCCGGCCGTAGCCGGTGGGATTGGGCGGACAGAAGCCGATGACCGCAACAGCGGCCCCTTCCGCCAGCTTTTGCCGCGCGGTCGCCAGCGCTTCGGCATCGATCAAAGGCGTATCGCCGAACATAACGAGAATATCGTCGTAACCCTTTGATATCGCTTCGCGAGCGGCGAGCACGGCATGCGCGGTGCCGAGCCGCGTCTCCTGCACGAAGGTCTCGGCCTTCGGCGCGAATTTCTGCGCGGCTTTGCGCATCTCCTCGGCGCCATGGCCGATCACCAGCGCCAGACCCGTCGCTCCGGCGGCCTCCGCCGCCTTCACCACATGAGCCACCATCGGTAGGCCGGCAATGGCGTGCAGCACCTTGGGCATCGCGCTTTTCATGCGCGTGCCTTCGCCGGCGGCGAGGATGACGGACAGGCAGGATCTCTGGCTCATGAAAGGACAACCGTACGAAAAGCGTTTGAATCAGCATGCTAGCAGTGCTGCTCATGCTGCACCAATGCGGTTAAATTCCGATGAGACGGCGGAGCGAAGTCTCTAAGCGCGGACGTCTGGTGGGATGCCCGATACAAAAGCACCGCCGCGATGGCGTCAACCGGTTACACACATAGGAGATATCTCCGGCCTTCTGGGAGTGGTGTGTCAGCGCCCCCAGAGGCTGCGTGGGCGTGTCGTCGGTTGGTTGTTAGCACGGCGGCTGGAGCGCTCCACGCTCGCAAGCGGGATGACGAAATCTCGTGAAGGCAAGGTCAAGGCGCGTTCTCCGTTCCGCATCGGCGACGGGCGGAGACTGGGAGAGATGAATACCATGCGCGTGGCGCGTCTGGAAGTTGGCAGGACATGGACGCGGGGCGGCCCGCGTGCAGGCGCTTGGCCGAGCGGTGCAGAGACCACGCAGCGCCACCTCGCAGCGATCCTGGCTTGCGATGTGGTCGGCTATTCGCGCCTGACAGAGCGCGACGAGCGCGGCACGCTCGAGCGGCTGAAGGTCTACCGCAGGGACCTCCTCGAACCGCTGGTATCCGAACACAGGGGTCGGATCGTCAAGCTCACCGGCGACGGCATGCTGTGCGAGTTCGCGAGCGTCGTTAACGCGGTGACCTCGGCGATGGCGATCCAGCAGGCCGTGACAGAACACGAGGCGGAGACGCCCGAGGAAGAGCGGATTCGCTTCCGCATCGGCATCAATCTCGGCGACGTGGTCTGCGAGGAGGATGGCGACCTCTACGGCGACGGGGTCAACATCGCCGCCCGCCTCGAAAGCGTCGCCGATCCCGGCGCCGTGGTCGTCTCGGGCACCGCCTACGACCACCTTCAGGGCAAGCTCGACTGCGGCTTCACGCCGCTAGGCAACCTGCGCCTCAAGAACATCGAGCGGTCTGTGCGCGCCTACCGCGTTGACACCGACGCCAGCGCCTCGGTGGCTGCGCCGCCTCCCCTGCCCGAGAAACCCTCGATCGCGGTTCTGCCTTTCACCAACATGAGCGGCGACCCCGACCAGGAATACTTCGCCGACGGGCTGGTGGAGGACATCATCACCGGATTGAGCCGGGTGGACTCCTTCTTCGTGATCGCCCGCAACTCGTCCTTCACCTACAAGGGCCGGGCGGTGGACCTGCGCCAGGTCGGGCGCGAGCTGGGCGTCCGCTACGTGCTCGAAGGCAGCATCCGCAGAGCTGGATCGCGGGTGCGCATCAGCGGGCAGTTGGTGGATGCGATCAGCGGACACCATGTCTGGACCGACCGCTTCGAGGGCGACGTGAGCGACATCTTCGACCTGCAGGACAAGGTGACCGAGAGCGTCGTCGGCGCTGTCGAGCCGAGCATCCGGCTGGAGGAGATCAAGCAGGCGCGCATGAAGCCGACCGACTACATCAGCGCCTACGACCTCTACCTTCGCGCGCTGCCGCGCTTCTACAGCATGACGCGCGAAGGCTTTGCCGACGTGCGCCGGCTCACCAACGAGGCCCTCAGCATCGACCCTGGCTTCAGCTTGGCGAAGGCACTCGGCGCCTATATCCGCAGCCTGTCCGTGAGCCAGTGCTGGCACGAGCCCGACGATACCAGAGTCGCCGCGCGGATGGCGCGCGAGGTCCTGGCGGAAGCGCGCGACGACCCCACGAGCCTACGCTTCGCCGCGCAGGTGATCGCCTACAGCGCGAAGGAGTACGAGATGGCGCTGGGCACGATCGAACGATCCCTGCTGCTCAACCCCAATTCGGCGCAGGGCCATACGGGCTGCGGGTGGGTGAACGCACATTCCAGCCGCCCGCTCGTCGCGATCGAGCACTTTCACAGGGCAATGCGACTGAGCCCGATCGATCCCGAGAAGGGCATCGCGCTCTCCGGCATCGGAATGAGCTACCTGATGCTCGAGCGCTACGAGGAAGCGCTGGCATGGGGAGAACGCGCGCTGCACGAGATGCCGAACTACGGCTCCTCGCACCGGGTGGTGATCATGGCGCTGGTCAAACTCAACCGGCTGGAAGAGGCGCAGGCGGCGGCGCGGCGGCTGATGGAGGCGTTCCCGACCTACACGCTCACCCTGCAGAGACAGATCAACCCATGGCTGGACAAGGTTTTTGCCGAGCGTTACGTCGAGGCGCTGGCTATCTCCGGCGTGCCGGAGTGATCGTCGCGGTTGCAAAGACGCATTCTCCTGCGCGTCACGTCCGGTCCTGCGACGTCCCTTGTGGCAAATTACCCCAACCTTCCCAGCACCGGAAAATTCTCCAGGAGCCAGTAGGAC
>NZ_RZSC01000647.1:0-3337 GCF_003998155.1 Mesorhizobium sp. M1E.F.Ca.ET.063.01.1.1 | reverse complement strand
ATGCCAACACGAGATTGAGGGCAGTCATGCGCGCTGTTGTTTTGGCAACCAGTATTGCGTTTTTCCTTATCGGCGGGCCGGCTTTCGCGGCGGAGGAGCAAGCGGTGCCGCCGCAAAATGCCAAGAAACTCTCGGAAATCGTCGCCAAGGTCGAGAAGCGGAACGACTTCCGCTACATAAAGGAGGTCGGCTGGAGTAGCGACGGCTATACCGTCATCTACTACACGACCGACAAGGCCAAGGTCGAAATCACCTATGATCCGGTGACCGGCGAGCCGAAGTAAGGCGGATCGCTTTCCGTTTTCCAGTCATTCCGTATCGTCGGCTTTCCGCGTAGATTGATGCTTCTAAGCCGACGGTCTGGAGCAAGAAATGCGTCTCCCCATTCGAGCGATCTCTCGGCTCGTGCCTGTGTTGATCCTAAGCCTGTCAGGCCTGGGGCCTGCGTTGGCAGACGGGCCATCCTTCGATTGCCGGAAGGCTGAATTGCCCAGCGAGAAGGCAATATGCGCGGACGCGCAGATGTCGGCGATCGATGTGCTGGTCGCCAAGGCCCTCAGCGGCTTCGAGCCTGCCTTCGGCGGTGACAAGCGCAAGATCGCCAGACAATTGGCTGCGGACCGGAATGCCTGCAAGGCGGACGCCGCCTGCATCGTCAGCGCCCAGAACAACGCGCTGCAGACTTATGGCTCGGCGCCCTCCTGGGTTGAGGAGTACAATATCGCCTTGATCGGCAAGAAGGCGCTTGATCTGGCGGCGCGAACACCCAGGCCGGTGGACCAGCCCCTTCCCTCTTCGATCGGGAGATGCGGCTTCACCCATATCAAGACGCTGACGGCAAGGCTGGGCGACGACCCGCTGGCAACCGCCAGCCCGGAAGCCGGGAGCGCTGCGACGTTCACCAATGGCGGAGCCGCGGTTTCCTATGACCGTGAGCCGGGGCTGGCGGGTTCCAGAGTCGGCGATCCCGTCGTCATGTGCCTGATCTCGATCCCGCGCGATTGTCCGCAGGGCGATTTGCGCGGCAGGGTCTATTACGGCGTCGATCTCGCCGGCAAAGGCACATGGTCCCTGCCGGACTCGCAGCACTTATGCGGTGGCGCCTGACGACGGCCGCCCGTGGGTAAGCCGCCCCCGCCCATCCGAGACTTGCGTCGACGCATGATTGATGGCTGACTGCGCGCCATGATTGCGGGCACGGGGGTGCATTGCAATGATCGGCTACGTCCTGAAGCGTATCCTTATGGTACTTGCCGGCTATCTGGTGGCGGTGCTCGTCGGATTGATCGCGTTGGTCGTGATCTACGCTGTACTGAGCGCGCTCCCCGACGCGCCCGCCTATTTCGACCTGATGGGCGTGACGCCCATCATGGCGCTCGTGGTGCCGCCTCTCGGCATGTTCGCCTATTTCCTGACGATCGTGGTAACCGGCACGCAGACCCTGGTCTTTGCCTTGATTGCCGAGTTCTTTTCGCTGCGGAGCTTCTGGCTGCACATGCTGTTCGGCGGCGCCGCGGCGACGGCCGGTTTCATCCTGCTCTGGCCGGACGCGCCGGACGATCCGGAACGCTGGGCCGACATGGGCATCATCGCCGGCGCCGGTCTCGTCGCGGGCCTGGTCTATTGGCTGATCGCCGGGCGCGACGCCGGCTTCCGGCGCCCTCTTGTCGAGCGTTCAGGTTGACGGCGCACGCACCGCTTCGGTCGCATCCAGCGCCTGCATCAGCTTGGAATCGCGATCGTAGACGTCGTCGAAATACTCGACCTTGCCGGACATGTCCGGCCACGCTGTGAAATAGGCGACGTAGACCGGGATGACGCGCGTGACATTCTCGGTCGCATGGCCGTGCTTCAGCTTCTCCGCGATGTCGTCGACGGAGGTGCCGAGCACCGCGGCCGCCATGCCGCGCGGATCCTGCAGGCGGATGCAGCCGTGGCTCAGCGCGCGCATGTCGCGCTCGAAGAACGACTTCTGCGGCGTGTCGTGCATGTAGATGGCATGCTTGTTGGGGAAAAGTATCTTCAACTCGCCGAGCGCATTGGCTTCGCTCGGCTGCTGGCGCACGCTAAACGGTACCTTGGCGCCATACGCGCCCCAGTCGACTGCGGCTGACGGAACCCGCTGGCCGCGCGAGTCCGTCACCTCATAGCCGGCGCGGTCGAGATAGCCCGGATCGCTGCGCAGTCTCGGCAGCATCTCGTTGACGATGATCGACTGCGGCACGCCCCAATAGGGATGGAAATCGACCTGCTTGATCTGGTTGTAGAAGAAGGCGGTTTGGTTGGTGACTTTGCCGATGACCACGCGGGTCTTCAGCTTTTCCTCGCCATTGTCGATGTAGCTCGCGGTAAAGGCCGGCTGGTTGATGAAGACGCGCGGGCTGCCGAGGTCGGAGGGGAGCCATCGCAACTCTTCGAGCGCAACCCTCACCTTTTCGATCTTGTCGGCCTTGGATGTTCCGGCAAGCGAAGCGACGGTGCGTGGGCCGATGACGCCGTCGCCCTTCATGCCCGCCCGCTGCTGCACCGCCTTGATCACAGGCGCCAGTTCGGGATCGTAAACCTCGCTGTTGCCGAGCCTGGAAAGGATCTCGCCAAAGTTGCCGCCCATCTCGTCATCGAGATTGCGGGCAATGAGGGTCAAGAGCTTGGGCAGTTCCGGACTGCTTTCGCCGGGCTTGAGCAGCAGCTTCGGATCGACGACGATCTCGTTCTCCTCGCTCGCCTGGAGCGATTCCAGTTCGACGCGCAGCGCCTGGTATTCCGGGTTCTGCGGGTGCCGCGATTCGAGGTAAGTGCGCACCTCCTGGGTATGCGCCAGCGTCTTCAGCACGCCCTCGAGATCGAGCGGCTTGGCCGGGAAATCGTAATAGCCGGTCATGCGGATCGGGTCGATGCGGCCGCTCTGGGCATCATGGGCATAGCGCAGCACGCGCGCCGACAAGGCCATCTCGAAGCGGACCAGATTCTTGATCCGCTCTTCCGGCATTGCGGAAGCCGTGGCCGTCGGGACGTCGACGGAGTAGTCGGCGGGCGTCAGGCCGTAGCTGGCAGCCTCGCCAAGCACCCGCACCGCATCCTGCGCCCTGCTGTTGGGCGAATCTCCTGTCACCCAGATGAAATCCGGATTGGCCGAGTAGTAGGCGATCAGCGCCTTGGCGATATCGGGTTCGGCGAAGAGCTCATAGTCGCTTAGGCCTGCCAGCGCGTCGCGGAACGCGCTTTCGGTCACGGACGGCACAAAGGCAGCGTCCTGCGCGGTCGCGGGCAGCGGAGCCGGCAGCAGCGACTTGAAGTCGACGCGCACGAGCTTGTCGGCCCTGTAGGTGTTGTAGGT
>NZ_RZSC01000646.1:0-3344 GCF_003998155.1 Mesorhizobium sp. M1E.F.Ca.ET.063.01.1.1 | reverse complement strand
ATCAGGAATCGCGCTTCGACACATGCGCCGGCAGCCACACCGGCGTCAAAGGCGTCATGCAGCTGACCAAGGGCACTGGCAAGTCCATGGGACTTGACCGCGACGTGAACGAGCAGAACGTCGAAGGCGGTGTCAAATATCTCGGAATGGGTGTCAAGCAATGCGGGGCGACGAATTACAGCTGTCTCGCCTCCTTCTACAACGGATCGAACGCGGGCGAGCAAAACCAGTGGGCTGGCGGTGTCGGCCGCTGGAACAGCTACTTCAACGACTATGTATCGAGCGGCAAGGCTCCGGCCGCCGCACCGCCACCCTTCTCGATCGTCACCGCCGACGGCGCAGGCGGCTCGGCCCAGGACGCCGCTATGGGCACTGTGAGGAAGGCGACTGGCGGCCTCGATGCAAGCTCATCGCAGATGGGCGCCAACGACGCGGCCATCCAAGCGCTGGCGGGTACCGTTGGCCAGGTGACTGAATACAAGGACGCTTGGGAGCTGAATTCGTCGGCCCGGGGGATCAACGTGGGTGTCACCAACCAGTACCTCGCCCAGGCCGGGGATTTTACGGCGTTGCTGGCCCAACTTCTATCGTTGCAGAATGTTCAGGCATCGCAGTCGTCCAAGCTGATGCAACAGCCGAAGAGCGGCTCTCCAAACCCGTTCTCTTGTGATCCCGCGGAGCTGGAGCGGTTGAAGATCGATCGGGGCCGGTGGCTACCATGCGCGGTCGAGAACGCGGGGGCAAGCTCGGCCGACAGCCGCTCGATGATCATCACCAGTGATCCTGCCGGCGCTGCCAGCGTGATCAATTCCCTACAGCAATAGGAGCCTGACATGAAGAAATTCGCGATTGCTGCCGGCATGGCGCTTTGGACGAGCGCGGGCTTTGCACAGATTGCGGTCATCGATGGCGCCAATCTCGATGTCGCCCGCAAGAATGCGGAAAACACCAACTCCATCATGGATTCGAACAAGGACATCCTGAAAAAGAGCGAGGAGATCCTGCAGGCTCTCAGCGGCAGTCGTGACGGTTCGCTCGGGATCGGACAAATGGGACTCGGCGGCAATATGTCGATTGCCCAGGCTCCGTCGTTCGGATCGATCCTGAACGGCGGCGCGCTTTCTTTTGGTGGCCTGTCGCCCGAAATCCAGAAAATCGCCGGCGCCGTCATCAATGGGCTGCAGCTAGTGAAGCAGCTCCAGCAGATTGCCGGCAAAGAGACGAGCGCCGTCAACACAGCCTATGGCGGCAGCGTCAACGTGGCCTCGCTTCTGAGCGCGCTGACTTCGCAGGCCTCGCAGGGCGTCACCCAGCGCCAACAGTCCCTGCAGTCCGCAAGTGGGCAGATCGGGCAGTCGCAGGACGTCAAGGGATCGGTGGACCAGAACACACGAATGCAGCTGGAGAACGCGCGCGCGGTCAACGAATTGATCGGTGTCCAGAACGGCGCGGTCGCGGCCCTGAATGAGAAGCTGAAGGGAGATCTTCTTCGCCAAAGCCAGGTGCAGAAGATGATGACACCGCGCAACGTCAATCCGTTCGCTGAATTTGGCAAGAGCGGAGGGTAGCGCTTGTCGAGGCGAGTGCTGCGCATATGCGTTGTGATTGGGATCGGCGCAGTGCTGTTCGGATGCGCAACTCGCGAACTGAAAGCGCCGTGCCGGCCTTTGGCGTATGCCCACACCGAAGAATGCGGCGCGTTAAAACCGGTCAATTCAACGCCGTTCGCCAGCATCATTGACGAGGATCCATGAACGGTCTCGCCGCAAGCATTCTGGGTGGCATTGACAACATCGGTGAGGACTTCGTCCGCACCGTCTACATGCAGTTGGGCAATGCGATGGGCAACGTCTTCACCCTCATGCTCACCCTCTATATCGTGTGGTGGGGCTACTCAATCCTGAGCGGGCGGGAGTCAATCTCGCCGCTCGAAGCGGCCTATCGCTTGGGCCGCGCCGTCATCATCTATCTGCTGCTGACCGGATGGGGCACATTTTCCGCGACGATCTATCAGCTCGTGCAAAGCATTCCAGATGAGGTCGGCAAGGTGATCGTCGGCGCCGTGTCGCGAGCCACCGGCAATCAACTCAGCGATCAGGCGGCAATTCCAGCGCTCATCGACAACCTCTACCGAGGAGCACAGGACGTCGCCAATCAGGTCTATAGCGGATCCTTCTATGACATTTTTGGCGCGCTCTTGTCGCTGCTCGTGCTGCTGTCGGCCATTATCTTCGCAGCGCTTGCCATAGCCGCAATCATCGCCGCCAAGGTGATGCTGTTCATCACGCTCGCCTTGGCGCCCATATGGATCATTCTTTGGCTTTACCGCTGGTCCTCGCGCATGAGCGAAGGCTTCCTTTCGCTCACCACCTTTCTGATGATCCAGCAAATCCTAATCTACGGCTTTCTCGGCTTCTACTTCTCGCTCGTCAACGCTGCGCTGAACACCGCCACATCGGGCGGAGCGACCATGGACAGCAAAATGTCGCTGGTGCTGCCCTTGGTGCTGGTGACGATCATCGGGATCTACGTTCTCATGCAGATCCCATCCATTGCTTCGATCCTGAATGGCGGCGGGTACCTCAGCACCGTAGGAGCTCGCTACTCATATGGAAACTTCGGCAGAAACGCCGTGCACTACTCCGGTGCACGATGGGCCGCCGGCCGCGCCGCTCGGGGCGCCCGGCAGCTCGCAGCAAGCAGCTTCCGGTCTCCGCGAGCAGCGAGGGCGGACGACGCAGCTCGGTCCGCCATCCAGCAAGGTGCGC
Organism: Mesorhizobium sp. M1E.F.Ca.ET.063.01.1.1; assembly: GCF_003998155.1. Classification (NCBI taxonomy): domain Bacteria; kingdom Pseudomonadati; phylum Pseudomonadota; class Alphaproteobacteria; order Hyphomicrobiales; family Phyllobacteriaceae; genus Mesorhizobium; species Mesorhizobium sp. M1E.F.Ca.ET.063.01.1.1. Next base: position 576 of record NZ_RZSC01000646.1, on the reverse strand, counting down.
GGGATAACGCCAGGCCTCTGGCCTAGAACACACGAACGATCATCGATCGCGGCCCTGGATCAGGATGCGTCACGCAAACGAGGCAAATAGTAAGTGTCAACACCATCGGAAACAGCTGCTAACACCGGCAGCGAGCTCGTCGACAATCGCTATTACAGGGCGGGCGCGACCTGGGAAGACGACACGCACAGGTCAATGCGGCGATCGCGTACATTGGCATGGATCGTCAGCGGCGTTTCGGGACTGGTGGCGGTGCTGTCGCTGCTCGCGCTCGTGCTGATCCTGCCGCTCCGGCAGTTCGAGCCGTATGTTGTGGAGGTCGACAAATCGACCGGCTACCTCGAGATCATGCGCGCGCTCAAGCCTGGAGATTTGTCCCAGAACGAGGCCGTCACGGCGGCAAATCTGGTGCGCTACATCAGGGCCCGAGAAACCTACGATTCCCGTGAACTAAAACAGAATTACGACTTGGCGCAGCTCTACTCCACCGACGCGGCGTCCAAGGATTTGACTTGGCTTTACACGCCTGCAAATCCGCACTCGCTGGACAAGATTTATGGCCGCAATGTCACCATC
>NZ_RZSC01000645.1:0-3351 GCF_003998155.1 Mesorhizobium sp. M1E.F.Ca.ET.063.01.1.1 | reverse complement strand
CGCCTATTGGCCGCGCCCGCCAGCAGCGACACCGTGAGGCGCGGCCAATAGGCGTAGTCGAGGAGCAGCGCGCGCACCGCTTCGCTGCCGCCGATATCGGCGATGTTATGGGCGATCAGTCCGCCGACGAGCAACAAATAGGCGCCGCCCGCGAAAGAGACCGCCAGCCGGCGGCGGTCATGAAGCATGGCCGCGCTCGAAAAGCCGCGTGTGCTTGAGAAGCAGATCGGCGAAGCGGCCGGCCGACGGCAGGCCGCCGAAACCCCAGACGCTCTCCAGGATCGCATGGTTGCCAGGGGCGAAGACCGGCAATTGGCCGAGCAGCCCGTCACGCGCCGCCAGCTTGGCGCGCACGGCTGGCGGCACCGGCTCGATCACCAAAAGGGCCGCGTCGCGGATCGCGAAGAGCTGGTCGACGCCGGCATCGGCAAAACCCCAGAAATTGCCGTCGCTGGTCCAGGCGTTGGCGAGCCCGGCGCGCTTCAGCACGTCGTCGAAGAGGCTGCCGCGGCAGAACACCCAGGCATGGCGGTCGTCCTGGAAATAGAGCACCAGCACCGGCTTGGTCTGCGCCGTTCCGATAGCATCCCTCAACGTCGCAATCTTGCCGTCGGTGGCGGCGATCAGATCGGCCGCCGCCTGCTCGCGGCCCAGCACCGCGCCGAGCCGCATCGCGTTCTCCTGCGCATGGCGGTAGGGCTCGAGGTCGTTGGTGAAGGTGGCGAGGCTGATGACCGGCGCGATCTTGCCGAGCACCGGCTCGATCGCCGTGAACTGCGGCGTCGACAGGATCACGTCCGGTTTCAGCGCCGCCAGATATTCGAGGCTGGGCGTCGCCCTCAGCCCGATCTCGGCGACATTGGCGGGCAGGGCAGGCGAGCCGACCCAGTCGCGGTAGCCGGCGGTTTCGGCAAGCCCAAGCGGCGTGATGCCCAGCGCCAGCAGCGTCTCGGCCGTGCCCCAATCGATGGTGGCGACGCGCTCGGCATGTGAGGGCACGGCCTCGTCAGCCGCCGGCGGCACCGGCAGCAGCGCAAGCAGGAATGCCAAAAGCGTTGCGATCACGAGCCCCGACCGGCGGCCGTTACCATTTGTAGCCCATTGTCAGGCTGATCTCACGGCTCTCGCCGTAGAAGCAGGTGATGTTGCAGGAGGCGACATAGGCCTTGTCGAACAGGTTGGAGACGTTGAGCGCCGCCTTGAAGTTGTCCTTCTCGTAGCGGATCGCGGCGTCGACCACGGCGTAGTCCGGCACCTTCTGGGTGTTGGCGGCATCCGCGTAGGAAGAGCCGACATAGCGCACGCCGCCGCCGATGGTGATGCCTGGCAAGCGGTCGGAGGGGATCGCATAGTCGAGCCACAGCGAAGCGAATTGTTCCGGCGTACCGGTCGTCACCTTGCCGATCTCGGCCGGATTGCCTTCCTCGATCTTGAGGTCGTACCAGGTGTAGGCGGCGGTCAGCTTCAGGTCCGGCGTCAGCTGGCCGACGGCTTCGAGCTCGACGCCGCGCGAATTGACCTTGCCGATCTGCCGGTTGAACAGCACGCCATCGCTGGTCACGACGTTTTCGCGAGTCAGGTCGAACAGCGATGCGGTCAGCATCACATCCGGCAGCCATGTCGGCTGGTATTTGACACCGGCCTCGTATTGCACCGCCGTTTCCGGCTTGAAGGCATGGCCGGTGGCCGTGTCGGTGCCGGTCAATGGCAGGAACGAGCGCGAGACGCTGACATAAGGCGAGATGCCGTTGTCGAAATTGTAGATGACGCCGGCGCGGCCGCTGAAGGCGTCGGCGGAATAGCTGGTGCGCACCCCGGTCGGGCGATCGGTGACCTTGGTCTGCACGTCGTCGTAGCGGCCACTGAACACAAAATTCCAGCGGTCGATCTGCATCGTGTCCTGGGCGTAGAGGCCGGTCTGGTTCTGCAGCGTGTTCGACTGGTCGTAGCGCGATGTGACCGGCGGCGCGCCGCTGTAGACAGGGTTCAGCACATCGAGCGGCGGGGCGTCTTCGTAGCCCGACTCGTCATGCAGGTCGAAGCGCTTGTAGTCGAGCCCGAGAAGCAGCGTGTGGTCGATCAGGCCCGTGGACGTCTGCCATTCGACCTGGTTGTCGACGCTGAACAGGCCGAGATCCGGCTTGGACAGGAAGTTGGCGCGGTCGAGCAACGCCGTGGTGGTGGTCGGCGTGCTTACCCAGCCTTCACCGTAGACGTTGCGGAAATCGACGTTGAGATGGCCGTAGCGCAGGTTCTGGCGCACGGTCACGTCATTGTCGAAGCGGTGCTCGAATTCGTAGCCGACCATCTGCTGCGAGCGCTCGAACTTGTCGACGCTGGGCTCGCTGGTGAATAGTTCGCGCGGGATTTTCCCGAAGGGCGCGTCGACGACCGTACCTTCATACGGCAAAAAGTTCTGGCCGCGCGTCTTCAGCTTCGAGACATTGGCATAGACGGTGAGGCTGGTGTCCTCGTCCGGCTTCCAGGTGATTTCCGGCATGATGGCGAACTGGTCGTTGTCGGTATAGTCGACCTGGGTGCCGCCATAATTGCCGGTGGCGATGAAGCGGTAGGCGAGCGTGCCGTCCTTGTTGACGCCCTCGACGTCGAGCCCGGTCCATAGATTGCCGAACTCGTTGACGCCGATCGCCGTCTCGCCGCGGTTCTGGAAGGTCGGCCGCTTGGAGACGAGGTTGATGAGGCCGCCCGGGTTAGAGGCGCCGTAGAGCGCCGAGGACGGCCCGCGCAGGACGTCGATGCGGTCGAGCAGATAGGGGTTCACCTTCCAGGTCGCGAAACTGTCGCTCGACTGCAGCTGCAGCCCGTCGAGGAAGTAGCTGCTGACTTGCGAGGAGAAGCCGCGGATCAGGAACCAGTCGTTGCGGGTGTCGTTGCCGAAGGTTTCGGAGCGGATGCCCGGCGCATAGCGCGTCGCCTCGACGACGGTCCGCGCGGCCTGGTCCTCGATCTGCCGGCTGCCGACCACGCTCACCGCTTGCGGCGTCTTTTCCAGCGGCTGGGCGGACTTGGCGGCGCTGGCGTCTTTCTTCGCCTTGTAGCCGTCGAAGTCGGAGGCACCCTCGCCGGCCTCGCCCTCGATCTGGATCGGCGCCAGCACTTCCTGTTTCCCCTGCGCCAACGCATGTGGCGGATGCAGGAAAGTCGTTGCCAGCAAAAACCCCGCCAGAACGCGCCGGTTGTTCATCACGCCGATCCCCATCTCGATACCGCCGGCAGCGCTATTCAAGATGAGTAAAAGAGTCAACTTATAATTTGTCGGGCAAATAAGGTGTTGGCGGGGAGGCCTGCTGATCTCCCCCCTCGCGGGGGAGATGGCCGGCAGGCCAGAGG
>NZ_RZSC01000644.1:0-3353 GCF_003998155.1 Mesorhizobium sp. M1E.F.Ca.ET.063.01.1.1 | reverse complement strand
CACCCGTCCATCCGCCTCCGGCGGCTGTCCACCCTCCCCTCAAGGGGGAGGGGGAGGCTTACTTGATGAGCCCTTTTTCCCTGTAATATTTCTCCGCGCCGGGGTGCAGCGGCACGGGCATGCCGTCCAGCGCCTTGGCCGGATCGATCGCCTTGGCGGCGGCATGGGCGGCGGCGAGCTGGTCGAGATGCTCGAACAGCAGCTTGGTCATCTGATAGGCGGTGTCGTCGGAAACGTCGGCCCGGGTGACCAGGAAATTGCCGACCGCAGCGGTCGCGACATCCTCCGTCTGGCCCTCATAGGTCCCCTTCGGGATGACGACCGAAAGATAGGGCGAGCCGATCTTGGCGACGTCCTCGGCCGGCACGGCGACGACGTTGATCGGCACCGAGGTGGCGAGGTCGCGGATCGAGGCGACGCCGAGGCCCGCGGATTGCAGCGTGGCGTCGAGCTGCCGGTTCTTGATCAATTCGACCGATTCGGCGAAAGGCAGATATTCGACCCGTCCGAGATCCTCGTATTTCAACCCGGCGGCGGCGAAGATGGCGCGGGCATTGAGTTCCGTGCCGGAAGCAGGCGCACCAACCGACAGGCTCTTGCCCTTGAGATCGGCGAGCGTCTTGATGCCGGACTCCTTGCTGGCGACGATCTGGATGTAGTTGGGATAGATGGCGGCAATGCCGCGCAATTTGTCGAGCTTGCCCGGGAAGCCGGCCTCGGTGTTGCCTTCGGCGGCGAGTTTCACCGAATCGCCGAGCGCGAAGGCGATCTCGCCCTTGCCCTGCTGCAACAGGTTGAGGTTCTCGACCGAGGCCTTCGTCGCCTGCACCTGCGTGCGGGCGCCTTCGATGCCCTTGCCGTAAATCTCGGACAGCGCGACGCCGAGCGGATAATAGACGCCCGACGTGCCGCCGGTCAGCACGTTGATGAATTCCTGCGCCCCGGCCGACACGGCGCCGAGGCCGAGCGACAGCGCCAACGCGCCGGCGGCAATAAATTTCGTCCTGAAATCGAGCATATGGTTTCCTCCTCCTGAAACGATCGCGCCATGCCGCCTCCCCGGCGCGAACCTGGGAGTTTAGACGGGAGGCGGCAAATGCCAACCCGCAATTGCAGCCATTAGACGAACGGTTGAGTGCTGGCGAAAAGCGCCGGCTTGCGCTCGAATGCTTTGGGGACGAAAGATTTTCGGAGGCGCCTGTCGAAATCGGCCGCGGCCGCACGACATAGGTCGGCTAGCAACGACGCGGCCTGCAAAAACGGGAGAACACCATGCGATACATGCTTTTGATCTACAACGACGAAGCCGCGATGGCGAATGCGCCGCGCGACAAGACCGAGCAGACCTTGGCGGCCTATGGCGCCTATACCGAAGCCTTGAAGAAATCCGGCGCATACCTCGCCGGCGAAAGGCTGCGCCCGACCCAGGCGGCCACTTCGATACGGCTGGCCAACGGCAAGACCAACGTGCTCGACGGCCCCTATGCCGATACCAAGGAGCAGCTTGCCGGTTTCTACATGATCGAGGCGACGGACATCGATACGGCCATGGAATGGGGCGCGCGCTGTCCGGCAGCCAGCACCGGCACGGTCGAGGTGCGGCCGATCTGGGAAATGACCGACTACCTGTCCTAGCAGTATGGACGGTCGCCCGGAGATGGCGCGGGCGGCCGCCGAGGCGGCCGCCCGGCAGAGCTACGGCAAGCTGGTCGCCTGGCTCGCGGCCCGCATGCGCGACGTCGCCGGCGCCGAGGACGCGCTGGCCGACGCATTCGCCGCGGCGCTCGAGCGCTGGCCGAAGAGCGGCGTGCCCGAAAAACCGGAAGCCTGGCTGCTCGCAGTGGCGCGCCGGCGCGACGTCGACGCCGTGCGGCGACGGCTGACCGGCGAGGCGGCCCGCGACCACCTGCAGCTTATTGCCGAAGAGGCGGAGGCGCGGATGACGAATGACGAGTTGCCCGACGAGCGGCTCAGGCTGATGTTTGCCTGCGCCCATCCGGCGATCGAGGCCAGCGTACGCGCGCCGCTGATCCTGCAGACCGTGCTGGGCTTCGACGTCGCCGCAATAGCCTCGGCGTTCCTGGTTGCGCCGGCGACGATGGGCCAGCGGCTGGTGCGCGCCAAGACCCGCATCCGCGAGGCCGGCATTCCTTTCCGCGTGCCGGAACGGACCGAGCTCGGCGAGCGACTCGACGCGGTGCTGGAAGCGATCTACGCCACCTTCGCCGAAGGCTGGTCGGACCCTGCCGGCACCGAGACCAGACGGCGCAACCTCGCCAGCGAAGGCATCTGGCTCGGCCGGCTGGTCGCGTCGCTGATGCCGGAGGAACCGGAAACGCAGGGACTGCTGGCGCTGATGCTTTTCGCCGAGGCGCGGCGCGCGGCGCGGCGCAACGCTGATGGCGACTTTGTACCGCTTGCAAAGCAGGACATGGCGCTTTGGGACGAGAAGCTGATCGACGAGGCGGAGCGGCTGCTCAGGCGCGCCGCCGTCAAGGGTGCCATCGGCCGCTACCAATTGGAGGCGGCCGTACAATCGGCGCATACGGCGCGGCGGCTGAGCGGCCATACCGACTGGGCAGCGATCCGCCAGCTTTACGACGCGCTGATGGCCGTGGCCGGTTCGCCGGTGGTGGCGATCAATCGCGCGGTGGCGATCGCGGAGGACGAAGGGGCCCCCACGGGTCTTGCCGCGCTGGACGAGATCGGCGCCGAAAAGCGGCTTGCCGAATACCAGCCCTATTGGGCGGCGCGGGCCGAGCTCTCAGCCAGGCTCGACAAGACTGCCGAGGCCGCCGAAGCCTATGACCGGGCCATCGGCCTGGAGCGCGATCCGGCCCTGCGCCGTTTCCTGCAGGCGGAGCGGGGGAAGCTGGTGCGAAACTGAGGGCGAATCTCCCCCCTTGAGGGGGAGATGGCCGCGAAGCGGCCAGAGGGGGTCCTCTCACCTAGATCGCCGACGTTGTCTGTCGTCGCGGAAAAGTGCCGGCGCTTCACGCGCGGCGACCCCCTCTCTCGCCTTCGGCGACATCTCCCCCTCAAGGGGGGAGAATTTGGCGCGGCCAAATGAGGCGCGGCGTATCGCCCCTCGATCGGCTACGCGCCCAGCCCGTCGAACAGGATCGTCGAAAGATAGCGCTCGGCGAAGGACGGGATGACGACTACGAGGTTCTTGCCCTTGTTCTCCGGCCGCGAGCCGACGACGATCGCCGCCTGAAGTGCCGCGCCCGACGAGATGCCGACCGGCACGCCTTCGAGGCGGGCGACGAGGCGCGCATTGGCGACAGAATCCTCATTCGAGACCCTGACGATCTCGTCATAGACCGAGGTGTCGAGGATCTTGGGCGCGAAGC
>NZ_RZSC01000643.1:0-3356 GCF_003998155.1 Mesorhizobium sp. M1E.F.Ca.ET.063.01.1.1 | reverse complement strand
CTATGACGACCCGATGCCGTCGCGGACCGACCTCGAGGGTTATTGCGGCGAGACGGCCGCGGCGCTCATCCAGCTTGCGGCGTTGGTGCTCGATCCAACTGCCGCGCCACGCTTTGCCGAACTGGCGGGCAGGGCAGGCTGCGCGCAGGCGATCACCGGCCTGCTGCTTTTGTTGCCGCTGCATCGCAGGCGAGGCCAATGCTACGTGCCCGCCGAGATCCTTGCAGCCGCGGGAACGACACCGGAAGAGTTCGTCAAGGGCGACGGCGGTCCTGGCGCGGAGCGCGCAGTGGCGGCGATGATTGCGCTGGCGCGAGAGCATCTCGGCGCTTTCGAGAAGGGCGCGCCGGCTCTCCCCGTTTCGCTGCGCCCCGCGTTTCTGCCACTTGCGCTGACGCGCGCCTATCTCACCAGGATGGACAGCGCGGACCGCTCCCCACGCGTTGCGACTGCGACGCTCTCGACCTTGCGGCGGCACTGGCTGCTCCTGCGTCATGCCATGCGCGGCTGGGCGCCTCTTTGACGTAAACGTCAATCGTGCTAGGGATTCCGTCGCGTGGACTCGCGTCAGAGAAATGCGAGCCGCCGGAGGAGCCGCCATTCCATGACACTGCCAGTCCTGGTTGTCCTCGTCGTGTTCGGCATCGCGCTGTCGGTCGCCGCCGTGCATTTCACCGGTGGCACGACAACCGCGACGTTTGCCACTGCTGATCAGGCGCTCGCACGTTTTGCCCAAGACTTTCCGGACGAAAAGCCGGGTGCCGTGCGGCTGACATCGGACAGGCATGCCGCGTTCCTCGAACTCGGCTCGCAACGCTGCGGCATCGTTCACAGCATCGGCGACTGTTTCCTGACGCGCATCGTCACGCCGCGGGATGTTCTCGCCCTGGTGCGGGAAGGGAGCGTGGTGTTGCTGCGGATGGATGATTTCACCTGGAAAGGCGGGCGGTTTGCCTTTGCCAACGAAGCCGACGCGCTGGCCATGGCGGCGGCGCTGCAAGCCCGCGATCGGACCCGAAAGGCGGCGTGATGGACGACTACAATTTTCCGCAAGTCACCCAGCTTGCCATCCCGTTCTTCGTCGCGGCGATCCTGATCGAGCTCTGGCTGGTGCGCACCGGCCGCGCCAAGGGATCGTTCGAGACGCGCGACACGCTGGCCAGCCTGATGATGGGCACGGGCAATGTCGTCGCCGGTCTGCTGCTCGGCGTCGTGTCCTATTGGGCGCTGGTGTGGCTCTGGCAGTTCCGCTTCTTCAATCTCGGCCTGTCGGTCTGGGTCTTTGTCGCCGCCTTCCTGCTCGATGACCTGCGCTACTACGTCTATCACCGCATCGCGCACCGGGTGCGCTGGGTCTGGGCCGAGCACGTCAACCATCATTCCAGCCAGCACTACAATCTTTCGACGGCGCTGAGGCAAAGCTGGACCGGCCTCTTCACCTTCACCTTCATCCTGCAGGCGCCGCTGGTGCTCGCCGGCTTCCACCCGGCCGTGATCGCCTTCGTCTTCGGCTTCAACCTCGTCTGGCAGTTCTGGATCCACACCGAGACGATCGGCAAGATGTGGGGCTGGTTCGAACTCATCTTCAACACGCCCTCGCATCACCGCGTCCACCATGCCACCAACCCGCGCTATCTCGATGCCAATTTTGCCGGCACGCTGATCATCTGGGACCGCATGTTCGGCACTTTCGTCGAGGAACTGGAGGGAGACCGGCCGCGCTACGGCATCGTCAAGAACATCGGCACCTTCAATCCGCTGAAGGTGGCCTTCCACGAATGGATAGGCATGTTCAAGGATGCGGCTAAGCCGGGGCTGACGCTCAGCCAACGCCTCAACTATCTCATCCAGCCGCCCGGCTGGAGCCATGACGGCTCGCGCGACACGTCGGAGACGCTGAAGGCGGCTTATGTGCGGAGAAATCCGGCGGAGGCGGGCAGGCCAGGGCTGCCGGCCGCAGGCGCAGAGCCGGCGGAGTAGTCAGGACGGTTCACCGCCGCCACGTAGCAGCGCTTCGTAGTCGCGGCCGCCGTAGAAGATATTGACGATGCGCACGATATCGCTTTCGACGATATAGGCGATGACGGCGGAATGCTCGAACGGGACAGTCCTCAGACCCGGCACAATGTCATCGTGCTGGCGCCCGCCGCGGGGCGCATTGCCGATGCTGTGACAGCGGTCCCTGATGCGATCAACGAAGCTTATAGCGATACTGCCGCTACCGCTGCTTTCGAAAATATAGGCGGCAATAGCATCGAGATCGGATATGGCCGCTTCGCTAAGAACGACGGCGAGACGTTGAATCATCACTGTCTCGCGCCATCTGCGAAATCCGACCCTTTACCCTCGCGATCGCCTCATCGAGCGGAACGGCTGGCCTCTTGTCCTCAATCGAAGCCTTCACCCGCGCCCGGATCGAGGCCATGCGCTCGGCATGCTCCTCTTCCTCGCGTTGGAAGGCGCGGAGTGCGGCGCGGATGACTTCGCTCGCGGACCCGAACGAGCCGTCCTCGACCTTTTCGCGGATCATCCGGGCCATGGCTGGCGTGACGGTGATGGAGAGTTTCTCGGCGGACTCCACGGGATAGCTCCATGCATATAAAGTAGGATAGTATCCTACTTCATATGGGTCGTCCAATCGGAACCGAAAAGCCTATTCCGCGGCTTGCGCTCGCGCCGGCAATCCCAGCCACTCGCGGCAATCCGCAAGCGCGCGTGTCGTGATCGCATGGCGTTTGGCGATGGTCTTGTCCTTGCCGCGCAGGCGTTTTCCTTGGACCTTCGGCGCCTCCACCGGCGGAAACAGGCCGAAATTGACATTCATCGGCTGGAAGGAGCGTTTTCCGGGCTCGTCGTCCGAAACGATGTGGCCGCCGGTAATGTGGTTGAGCAGCGCGCCGAAGGCGGTGGTCGGCGGTGGCAGCGAGGGCGCTTGGCCGAGCCGTTCGGCGGCGGCGAAACGGCCGGCGAGCAGGCCGATCGCGGCGCTCTCGACATAGCCTTCGCAGCCGGTGATCTGGCCGGCAAAGCGCAGGCCCGGCCGCGATTTGAGCTGCAGCGACGGATCGAGCAGCGTCGGCGAGTTGATGTAGGTGTTGCGGTGCAAGCCGCCGAGGCGCGCGAACTCGGCGTTCTCTAGCCCCGGAATGGTGCGGAAGATGCGCACCTGCTCGGCATGCTTCAGCTTGGTCTGGAAACCGACCATGTTGTAGAGCGTGCCCAGCGCATTGTCCTGGCGGAGCTGGACGACGGCGTAGGCCTTGACCGACGGATTGTGGATGTTGGTCAGGCCCATCGGCTTCATCGCCCCGTAGCGCAGCGGCTCGACGCCGCGCTCGGCCATCACCTCGATCGGC
>NZ_RZSC01000642.1:0-3368 GCF_003998155.1 Mesorhizobium sp. M1E.F.Ca.ET.063.01.1.1 | reverse complement strand
GGATGCGAACTGCCCTGAGCACATTGGGAACGAAGGCATTGAGGCGCCGCTCGAGCAAAGGAAGCCGCTCGCTGACCTCGGCGGGCAGGTTTATCCCCGCTCCGGCGACCCGCGCGATGACGCCCGTCAGCAATACCCCTATGGCTATGGCGATGATCGATTGGACGGTGGCAGCGAGGACGAACGGCAGGGCCATCGCGGGCGCTGCGAGCCACAGAACAAAGACGAGGATCAGGTATCCGATCGCCACGACGTGCCAAAGCCTGGCGAGACCGGCCAGGAACCTGCCCAGAATGTCGGGTCGGCGGGTCTCGCTGCGGCGCAGCAGCCATCGCCGTACCTGATCGCGATTCTGCAGGATGACGATCAGGGCGAGCACCAGCGCGGCAAACATCACGACCACGCGGACCACTTGCGCGGCGTCTTCCGAAACGTTGACCGCAACGATCGGCGCGAGGAAGAACATCGTATAGCCGACCACGCTGACGAAGCGGCTCAGCCAGAAATACCAGTATGCCGCCGTTGTGTCGCCCAATGTCCAGATCCGCAGCGCGGGCCATCTCGGGGCAAGCAGTGTCCGCGCAAGGACCTTGATGAACTCGATGACCAGGAAGGCGTTCAGGAACAGCGCCCGGTTCATCTCTGCCTGGCCCGCCTGGTCGATAACGAATGCGGAGAGCGAAGACACCGAACCGATTGCCCAGGCCGCGAGCACGGTGAGCGCGTCGGCCAGCGCGGACAACCCGATGAAGCCGAACCGCTCGAACCTGCCTCCGCGTGTCGCTGCATTGGCGAATGTGCGCTGGAACCGTCCAAAGGCGAACCGCAACGCGAGGTAGACGGCGAAGGTGAGGACCACGACAAGGGCGCTGTTGCGTACGGCGTTCCAAAGGCTCTGCACATCGATCGAGACACCTCCTGAAAAGACGCCGGCAATTCTCTCGACGAGGGCGGCGGTCGTCTTGATCAGGCCCGAAGCGCTCTCTGCCGCATCCTTCGTATACGCGGCGACCTCCTGTGCGATCGTCGTTTCAGGCGCTGCCTCGGCCGCCGGCTGGTTGCCTTCCGCGGCCGCGGCGCGCAGCTTGTCGATCAGGCGGTGCCGCGCCTGGTCGTTCTCCAGGATGGTGATGAGCGCTTCGACATCCGCGTTCGGCTCGCCGGGCTTGGAACCTCCTTGTGCGGCCGGCTGGGCGAGGCTTGGTGCCCCGCAGAGCAGTAGAAACAACAACAGAGAAATTAGAGTTCGCATTGCTGGCCCTGGCGGAAAACTATCGATCGGAGTGCGCGCTGCCGGCGCCGGCTCGGACATTCTTGCAAGATCGCAGGCAGCCGCATCTTCGCATTGGTGCAGTTCATCTAGGGCGAACCTGCTGGGGTGGAAGTTGGTACCTTCGTCGAGTGCGGCGGTCCCTCCTTGGCGACGCGCTCTGGGTGCCATAACGAACTTTGCCGCCGATCGTTGCCTGGTTGGCCAAAGACAGCGTCATCGCCAGCGCGAACCGTCTAATGTTGAAGCGCTCGGTTCGCTCGCTGGCTGGTTCCTCTGCGTCAGGTACGACATACGTAAATCTTGATTTCGCCGTCCAACGGGTGAAAAGCTCGACCCATGGAATGGCGCGACGAGGGAATCATTCTCGGCACCCGCAGGCATGGCGAAACCAGCGCCATCCTCGAGGTGATGACGCGCGCGCATGGCCGCCATCTCGGTCTCGTGCGCGGCGGCCGCTCGCGCAAGCAGCAGCCGGTGCTGCAACCCGGCAACCGCGTCGACCTTCTGTGGCGGGCGCGGCTCGACGAGCATTTGGGCATCTTCCAGGCCGAGGCGATCGAGATGAACGCCGCCCGGCTGATGGACAGCGCGGTCGCCGTCTACGGCCTGCAGACCATGGCCGCGCATCTCAGGCTTCTGCCGGAGCGCGACGCCCATGGCGGCCTCTACGAGGCGCTTGCCGTGATGATCTCTCATCTCGACGATGCCGATGCCGCGGGCGAGCTGGTGGCGCGCTTCGAATTGCTGATCCTCGATGAGCTCGGCTTCGGCCTCGATCTCAGCCAATGCGCGGCGACCGGCGCGCGGCAGGACCTCGCCTATGTCTCGCCGAAATCCGGACGCGCCGTCTCGCGCGCCGCCGGCGAGCCCTGGCGCGACAAGATGCTGGCGCTGCCCGCCTTCCTGCAGCGCGGCTCAAGCCTGCGCGCCGACGCGGCCGCGTTGGAGGACGCCTTCCGGCTGACCGGCTTCTTCTTCACCCGACATGTCTATGAGCCACGCGGCCTCGAGGCGCCCGACGCTCGCGCCGGCTTTCTCGCCGCGCTGCGCCGGCATCAGGCGGCAATCAAAGCGATCGAAAGCGTCGCACAGTAAGGCAGCGCCTATCTGGCTTCCCGCCGTTCCAGAAAATCGTCGAGGATGGCGCGCTGGCCTTTCAGGATCTTGAGGCCGGCTTCGGGAAGTGAAAACCAGCCGGCTTTGTCCACTTCGGGGAATTCCTTCTTGGCGCCGGACCTTGGCGGCCATTCCATCGTGAACGTATTGCTCCTGACGGCGTCCACATTGATGTCCGCTTCGACGCTCCAGGCGATCACGATCTTGCCGCTCGGCTGCCTGTAGCTGCCGACGGGTTGGAAGTCGCCGTCGATGGCGACGCCGAGCTCCTCCTCGGTCTCGCGCCGGGCGGCCGCGAGCCCATCCTCGCCATCGTCGATGAGCCCCTTCGGGATCGACCACGCGCCTTCATCCTTTTTTGCCCAGAACGGTCCGCCGGGATGGACCAGCAGGAATTCGAACACACCGCCGGTTCGCCTGTAGATCAGCAGCCCGGCGCTTCGCTGCGGCATCGGTCGTCCTCATGGCTATTCCCCCGAAGACCCTAGAATAGCACGAGTATTTCGCGGCAGGTGGCAGGTAATCTCGCCGCCCGAGTCCGGCCGTTCGACGTGTGCCATTGGATAAAGCCCCTAGTTGCTGGCAATCGGCGCCGAAACATGCTCGACCTTGCAGGCCGGCAAGGCGCTGATTTCAATAGCCGTCCCATTGCCGCATTTGTCGGCCACGACTGGCACGGTTTTGAGGGGAGCCGCCATGGATTTTTTCAGCCTGATAGCCATTGCCGCTGTCATCGCCTTATTCGTCATCGTTTCGCGCCAGCAAACCCGCATCGGCCTGATCGAGCGCGAGCTTGGCGCGCTGCGCAGCCTGGTGCTTTCGGGTATCCCGCAGCCCGCGCCGAAAACGGGCGGGGCGGCGGAAGGCGCGCCGGGCGAAGTTCCCGCCGCGGCCGCGAGTGCCACGCCGCCCGCGCGTGAAGCCGCGTTGACCGAAGTCCCTGCCGCGGCGCCCGATGCTCCCAAAGCCGAAGTTCCAG
>NZ_RZSC01000641.1:0-3371 GCF_003998155.1 Mesorhizobium sp. M1E.F.Ca.ET.063.01.1.1 | reverse complement strand
GGCGAAGCTTTCGCCTACGGCGCTCGGCTTCGAGAAACCACGCGATATTGTCCCGGAGCGGATTGTTCACCTCGCCCGCTTCATTTGGCAGCATGAATCTATGTATTCGCACGGGCCCGCCCGTTCGGTCTGCCCTTTTCCCGGACCCGAATCCATAGTAAAGTGTCAAAAAGCCTTAGAGGAAAAGGGCCACGACCGTGCTGAAATATCTCGTTATGGGCACTGCCGCTATCGCGGGCGCCGCGTCTGTTCCGTCCCAAGCATTCGCATCCGAGTGGGGATGTCAGGTCCTGCTTTGTCTGTCTGGTGACTGGCAGGGCACGCCCTCCTGTCATCCGCCAATAGATCGGCTGATCGACGCCATGGGATCGCCCGGGTTTTCGTGGCCAATTTGTCCGCAGGCCAATTCGTCCGGGGCCCGCTACGACCCGTACGAGGCCTGCCCACAAGGGTGGACGCCTTACGCGCCGGCTAGCGACCGGCCCGGACAAGGCCAAGCCAGCATGTGCCGAATCGCGGCTGACAATCTCGGTCAGCCTGCCAGCTTTGGACCGCGGCATGGTCAGGCCGACGGAAGTGCGTCGGCGACCATCCAGCTCGGCGGCCGCACCGTGCCGGTCCAACTTACCTATGTCTCCAGCGGAGCGCATAACGATCGAACGACCACCTATTACGACATTCAACGCGCGCGCCGCGCAAAGCCTTACTACATCGATTACGACGACACGAATGGGCTGCGGCAGCGCAGCTGGTTCAACCTTAGCAGACCGTAAGCTCAAGTCACCCTGGCCGGCTAAATTAGTTCTACTGAAAGAGGCAGTTGTCAGATGAAAAGCGTCAACAGGGTCACTATCCATGGCAATGTCAGCTCGGTTGCGCCCTTCGACAAAAGCACGAGGGTCAACATTGCCACCGCCCGCAGTTGGCGCGCTGAACAAGGCCATCCCAAGGAAGCCAGTGATTGGATCCAGGCGACGATCCCGGAGGAGAAGCAAGCCGCCTGGCTGGGGGAGGACGCCAAGCCCGGCGATGTCGTCTTCCTCGAAGGCCGTATCAGCAACAACTCTTTCAAACGCCATGGTGAGACGGTCTATACGACGGACCTTATCGCCTCGACTTTCAACGCTTTTCCGAAGCCGCAATCATGTTCAATGCGGGGGCCCTTATCATGGCGGCGGCATCCGGAACCTTGGTCGGCATAGGCGGCACGCTTGCTCTTTATCCGACACGACACCAGCTCTCCGCAGCGATTGCGTCCGAGCCGGCGCTGTGTGCGCAGTTGGCCGCAGCCGGGCTTGAGAGTCCATCTCCTCCGGACGAGGCTTTGGAAGCTTTCCGGCGAGCAAAGAAGACGGATCAAGCGACGCTGCGGCTGGGGGAGTGCTCGAAGAATACCATGGGACCTGGCGTGCAGTGCACCGTGAAATACGAGCTGCGCACTGCCTGGAAAGACGAAGGTGATGGCGTGGTTGCGTTCTCCAGGGGACGTGATGGCTGGCAAGCGGTGCAACTGCCATAATTGTCTGCTAGCGAATGTCTGGTTTTGCCTCCGTTCCGCGGTCGATCAGCACACCCCCCGAAATCCCTCCCGCAGTTATCGCTAGCTGATGCGCGCAGCTGGCGTTCCGGCTTTACACAAGCGGTCCGCACCTGGCGCGGGGCCGGTTCGCGGCGCTCACTTGTGCGGAGTGCAATAGACGCCTTGGGATTCCAAAAGGACGGCGCCGCCCTTCAATTCCGTCAGCGCGCCGACCCAGGCATCGGAATAGGTGTGACTGGCGTCCACCGCCGTCAGCCAAATGACGCGATTGTCGGCAAGCTCCACCTTGACCTCGCTTTGCAGAGGACTTGCCTGGACCGTTTGCTGATAATGCCGCTTGATGCGGACATTGCCGCGCGCAAACTCGATATTGTTGTTGTCGTAGTTGAGCAGGAATGGAGCATCCCCTTTAGCGACCTTGCAGGAGCCGTTGCGCTCACACACAATTTTTGCCGCCGTCGCGCAATCCCATCGCAGCCCCGCAGGCCACATCGGATTGCTGCCGGACCTCTTGGACTGATCACCTGGAGCGGCGGCGCCGACGCTTGCCGCCGCCGCGACGGCCACCAATATTGCCCTAATCATTCGTTCCGCACGCCTCACTGTTCGCCACCATCAAGATCAGATCGCGCTGGCGCATCATGCCGACGGAGGCGAGGGCGCTGTAATGCGCCAACGTGGCGGCTGCCGCATCGAGCGCGGCCTCGCAGCCGTCTCGCGTCGAGATCTCGGCTAATGCTGCCCTAAACACGGCTGTCCTGTCCGGTTGATCGCTCATAAATTGACACTACACTTTGGGTTCAGCTATGACAATTGCCGGGCAGGCGGTTGGCATAAAGGCGGTTCACAGAAGGTCCCTCGAGCTATGATCATATCTGCCGCTATCGCCAAAGGTGGCACTGGCAAATCGACCTTGCTGCGCGCGCTCGCATCGGTCGCTCTTGATCGCGGCTACGCGGTGACACTCATCGACGGCGACGTTCGCCAGAACATGAGCCGGTGGGCCCAGATGCTGAAGGAGGCCGGCAATCGTCCCGAGACACTCCAACTCGTCAGCGCCACGACGCCGCGCGAGATCCTGGAGGCGGCGGAGCTGCACAATGGCGACCGTAGCGTGGTGCTGATCGACACCGAAGGCACCACGAACGACAATCTCATGGCCGGGCTATTCGCCGCCGATATCGTCGTGGTGCCGATCTTCTTCGCGCTTGACGACGTGACCGCCGCCATCCAGATCACCGATCACTACATTCCGCTCGCGGTCGAAACACGCCGGCGACCCCTACCAGCGGTGTTTGTCCTGACAAAGCAGACCATCATTGATGCGAAGGCGAGAGCATTGAGCGAACTGCGCGCGATCATTCAGGCGAACGGCACGCCGATCGCAGAACATGCGCTGCAAAATCGTGTTGCCTATCGGGACCTGCAAAGCGGCCAGACACTCTATAGCCCAGATCAGCCTGACGCGAAGGCGATTGCCGAAAGTGAAGGTGTCTTCGACGATGTCCTCAAAACCTTCACCGAAGCAATGAGGCAGGCCTCATGACCGAAAAAAGCACCCCGCAGACGCAAGACGATAAGAAGGCACGCATGATGCGAGCGATCTCCACTGAGCCGCCTACGCTCCCGAGCATGTTCATCGCTCCGAAATCCGATCCCGCCCCTCAGCAGCTTGCCGCCGCATCCGCGGCGGCATCGGAGGCAAAAGCAGCGCCGGCGTCACCTCGGCCGGACTTCCGCAAAATGCTGCGGCAGGGCCAGAAGAAGGATCCGGTAGCCGGCAGGAAGATCCGCGAAGAGGAAATGGTGCGCTGCGGCTATTACCTTACGG
>NZ_RZSC01000640.1:0-3376 GCF_003998155.1 Mesorhizobium sp. M1E.F.Ca.ET.063.01.1.1 | reverse complement strand
CGGCCTCGCCGGGCTGGTGGGCTCCGGCCGCACGGAGCTCGCGCGCGTCCTGTTCGGCGTCGACGAGCGGCTCGGCGGCAGCGTCGCGCTGGACGGCAAGGCGCTCGATGTCGGATCGGCCGCCGACGCGGTGGCGAACGGCATCTTCCTGGTGCCGGAAGACCGCAAGCTTACCGGCATCCTGCTCGACCTCTCGATCGCGCAGAACATCTCGCTGCCCAACCTGCCTGCCCATGCGAAGCGCTCGCTGGTCTCGACCAGCGCCGAGCTCGCAACCGCCGAAAAGCAGAAGAAGGACCTCGGCATCAAGGCGCCGTCGGTGCTCACCCGCACCGGCACGCTTTCGGGCGGCAACCAGCAGAAGGTGGTTCTGGCCAAATGGCTGGCGATGAACCCCAAGGTGATGATCCTCGACGAGCCGACTCGCGGCATCGATATCGGCGCCAAGGCCGAGATCTACGGGCTGATGAGGTCGTTGGCGGATGCCGGCGTCGCGGTGCTGATGATCTCCAGCGACATGGAAGAGGTGATCGGCGTCTCGGACCGCATCGCCGTCATGCATGAGGGACAGATCTCCGGCATTCTCGACCGGGACGATTTCAGCCAGGAAAACGTGCTTCTGCTGGCGGTGGGCAAAAAGCCCAAGCTGGTGCAAGCTGCGGGAGGAGCGCAATGAGCAAGAAAGATCTCGGCCTGCTGGTCCTGATCCTGGTGGTCGGCGCGGTGGTGACTGCCATCAATCCGCGTTTCCTTTTGCCGATCAACCTCGCCAACACCTCCAACCTGATCGGACTGTTCGGCATCCTCTCCATCGGCCAGGCCTTCGTCATCATCACCGGCGGCATAGAGCTCTCGGTCGGTTCGCTGGTCGCGTTGCTCGGCACGTTGTTCATCGACTTCATCGCCGTGCGCGAGATGGACTGGCCGCTGGCCTTCGCGCTGATCATCGCGCTCGGCGCCATCATCGGCTTCGTGCATGGCTGGCTGATCACGCGGCTCAAGATGCAGCCCTTCGTGGTGACGCTCTGCGGCCTCTTGATCTATCGCGGCGTCGCCCGGTTCTACACCGCCGACGGCACGGCAGGTTTCGCCTTCGGCCAGAACTTCCCGGATCTCGAGTTCCTCACGGCCGGGCGCTCTTACGGCGTGCCGAACAGCTTCACGGCGCTGATCGTCATCGCCATCGTCATGTGGGTGGTGCTGCACCGCTCGGTGTTCGGGCGCTACCTCTACGCCATCGGCAAGAACGAGGAAGCGGCGAAATATTCGGGTATCCGCACCGGGCGCGTCGTCATCGCCGCCTATGTCATCTGCGGCGTGCTGACGGCGCTGTCGGCGATCTATTTCGCCATGTATACGCGCTCGATCTCGCCGGCCAGCCATGGCCAGTTCTACGAGCTTTACGCGATCGCCGCGGCGGTGCTCGGCGGCTTCTCGCTGCGCGGCGGCGAGGGCTCGCTGGTGGGCGTCATCCTCGGCACCGTGCTGCTGCAGGAACTGCAGAATCTGGTCAACCTGCTCGGCATCCCCTCCTCGCTGAACTTCGCGGTGATGGGCGGCGTCATCCTGATCGGCGTGCTGGTCGATCAGCAATGGGGCGTGTTCCGCGCCCGGCGCCGGATGCTGGAGGCGACGCGCAGGAACGTCGCCGGCGCGCCGGCGGAGTAGCACTGCCTCCCCCTTCTCCCCTTGTGGGAGAAGGTGGATCGGCGCGAAGCGCCGAGACGGATGAGGGGTGTTGGAAGGATCGCTGCCTCGGGGGCGTTTCAAACCCTTTGATCTTCCACGCCTCACTCCGTCCAGCACCCCTCACCCGGCCGCTTCGCGGCCACCTTCTCCCACAAGGGGAGAAGGAAAAGGCGCTAGATCTGATCCGACAGGTCCGAGAACGCCATCGCCTTGCGCAGCACCTCGGCGAAGCGCTCGCCGGCAATTTCCCTGGCGCCGCTGTTGTCGATCGAGGTGACGTCCGGACCGGACAGCGTCACGCTCGTGCTGCGCGCCAGGCGGGCCAGCACCTCGCCGCGCGATTCGCGGCCGCGCGCCGCCAGCCGCTCGGCGAGGATTTCGGGCGTGGCGGTGATCTCGACCACCGCCAGATTGGCGTAGCGCTCGCGCAGCGCCGGGATGATCGCGCGCGATACATTGGCCACGGCCACATGGCCGTTGGCGACGGCCCAGTCGACATCGGCCGGCAAGCCATAGCGCAGGCCATGCGCGTCCCAGCAGATGGCAAAGGCGCCATCGGCCTCCGCCTCGGCGAAGGCGGCGTCGGCCAGCGTGTCGTGGTCCTCGCTCGCGGAATCGCTCGGCCGGGTGATGACGCGACGCACGAATTCCAGCCGCGTCTCGCCGGCAAAGCGCGCCTTGGCGAAGCCGATCACCGTGTCCTTGCCGGCGCCGCTCGGGCCGACAACGGCGACGAAGACGCCGTTGCGGATGGGAAGCGTGTCGGCCAGTTCGCGCTCGATCAACGCCGAAACCATCATGCGACCCGGCGTCCTTCGCGCCAGACGGTGCGAACAACCGGCACGTGCTCGTCGACACGCACGCGCACGAGATCGGCGCGCCGGCCGGGCTCGATGACGCCGCGATCGCTAAGGCCGACCGCTTCCGCCGGGTTCTTCGAGACCATGGCGACCGCCCGCGGCAGCGAGATGCCCTCGACGACATCGCCGAGGAAGAAAGCCGACTGGATCAGGCTGAAGGGGATGTAGTCGGACGACAGGATGTCGAGCAGGCCGTCGCCGGCCAGCGCCCTGGCCGAGACATTGCCCGAATGCGAGGCGCCGCGCATGACGTTGGGCGCGCCCATCAGCACGCCGAGGCCTGCCGCCTTCGAGGCCTTTGCCGCCTCCTCGGTGGTCGGGAACTCGGCGACGCGCACACCCTGCTCCACCGCTTCGTCGACATGGCCGGCCGTCGCATCGTCATGGCTGGCGAGCACGATGCCGCGCTCGTGGCAGGCGGCGGAAATGAAGATGCGGTTCGGACCGGAGTTCATGGCCGATTCGGCCATCCGCTTCTCGCAGAATTTCTGGAAGTCGCGGTCGGTCAGCTTCAGCTTGCGCTGGTAGTAGTAGGCATAGGTCTCGAGGTTGACGAACTGGCGCTGGCCCGGCGCATGGTCCATCAGCGAGGCGAGCTTCACCCTGTCGTCGGTCTCGAAGTTGGCGAAGGCTTCCAGGCAGTCCGGCGCCGATACCTCGCAGCGCAGATGGATGAAATGGTCGGCCCTAAGCCGATCCTGGCGCACGCTGTCCTCGATCGCGTCGGCGAGCTTGCGCACGTCGTCGGACTTCAGGTCGGCGTCCTCGTCCATGCCGACGCGCAAGGCATCGAGCACCGTGGTGATGCCGGCGGTCGCCACCTGGGC
>NZ_RZSC01000063.1:0-17063 GCF_003998155.1 Mesorhizobium sp. M1E.F.Ca.ET.063.01.1.1 | reverse complement strand
ACTCCGAGTAGAAGACCGTCTCAGGCCGGCTCGGCCGCAGGGACCGTCAAACCCCTCAGAAGAGTCGAAAGCTCCGGCTCATCGATGAGCAGGGCCGCGTCGGCCACCGGCAGCCAGGCGCGTTGCCGGTTCGCGGCCTCCCGCCAGTCGGCCATCTCCTCGGCGACTTCGAGCAGGTAGACGACCACGTCGACACGGACGAAGCGGCTGGCCATGCGTTTCCAATAAGAATAGGTGCCGGCGGGCTGCTTCAGCGCCTTGCCGAGCACGCCTGCCTCCTCCTGGGCCTCGATCGCGGCCGCCTTGCGCCCGCTCTTGCCCTTCATCGGCCAGCCCTTGGGTACGATGAAGCGCCTGGTCGTGCGTGAGGTGACCAACAATATTTCGAGATTGCCGCCCTCGCTCAAACGAAAGGGGATGGCCGCCACCTGACGGATCCGCTCTCCTTTCTTTGCCTTGCGCACTGCATTCTTCTTGGCAGTTGCCATTCCAAAATCCGATGAGAGCAGCGTCCGCGCCGCGCGCTGTCCGCACACGGCAAAATCCCGCCCCTGCAAACCCTAGAGCAGTTCATCGTTTCACGGAAACGCTGAACTAACTATTTGTTTTTACGCAATTCCGGACAGAAAACCGTTATACACTTTTCCTGGAATTGCTCTAAAACCGTCCCCTTGCAATTCCGGCTCTCGCCAGCAAGTAAGTCGGCTAAATAAACCGAAAAAGGCTAAATGTCAGCGGCAAACCCGCGAAATCGTGGTGCCGATCACCTGCGACTGGCAATTCTGCTTGACGATCGGCACTTCAGGGCGAGGCTTCGGCACGATCTGCCGGTCCTGCTCGCGATAGAGCTGCTGCTGTTGCTGGAACTGCTGCCGCTGCAACTGGTTGCGGAGCGTCTGCAGTTCGTTCTGCTGGATCAGGCCATTACGGTTCGTCGGGATGACGACCTGGGCCGAGGCATCTAAAGCTGCGCCCAAAAGGGCGGCGGTCGCCAGAGACAGCGATGTCAAGACCACCAAAAAGCGAGGATGCGACATCGCTTCCTTCCCGCATGAAAATCTGAACCTGGCCGTAATATAGGGTGCTTGTCTGGATGTACCATGGTTCAGTCGACCTCGCGCAAACGATAGCCGACGCCGGTCTCGGTGATGATGTAGCGCGGCTGGTCCGGCGTCTTCTCGATCTTCTGCCTCAGCTGGCGGACGTAGACCCTGAGGTATTGCACGTCGGTCGAATCGTTCCAGAGCTGCTTCATCAGGAACTGGTGGGTGAGCACCTTGCCGGCATACTGCACGAGGATGCGCAGGATGTCGTATTCCTTGGGTGACAGCTTCACCTCCTTGCCCTCGACCTTGACGATGCGCTTCACCAGGTCGACCGACAGGTCTCCGGTCTGGAATACCGGCTTCTCGCCCTGCTGCTGGAACTTGTGGCGCAGCGCCACACGGATGCGGGCGACCAGCTCGTTCATGCCGAAGGGTTTCGTCACGTAGTCGTCGGCGCCGAGCTCGAGCGCCGAGACGATGCCGGCCTCGTCGGTGCGGCTTGAAAGGATGACAACGGGAATGTCGAGCCCGTCGTTGCGCCATTTGCCGAGCAGCTCGAGGCCGGTCATGCCGGGCAGGCCGAGGTCGAGCAGGATCAGGTCGGGCCGTTGCATCTGCATGAACTCGATCGCGGCCCTGGCGTTCGGCGCCTCGGAGACCGAATAGCCCTGGCTGCCAAGGCCGACGCGAAGCAGCTTGAGGATCGGCGGCTCGTCGTCGACGACCAGGATGCTGACGTTCTGATTGGTCATGCAGCGTCATCCGTTTTGGCGACGGCCAGGTCCGGAATTTCTTCCGGCACCGGCATGCGGATGATGAAGATCGCGCCCGGCCTGTCGGTGCGGTTCGCCGCCGAAATCGTGCCGCCCATGGCCTCGATGAAGCCGCGGCTGATCGACAGGCCAAGCCCCGTTCCGGCACGGACCTGGTCGCGCTTGCGCACGCGGTAGAAGGTATCGAAGATCCGTTCGACGTCGCCCGGCGGGATGCCCGGCCCCTCATCCATGACCTGCAGGATGACGGACCCATTGTCGACCCAGCCTTGCAGGCGGATAATCGAGCCAGGCGGCGCATATTTCGCGGCATTGTCGAGAAGGTTGAACAGCGCCTGCTCGAACAGCACGGGATCGAGCCGCAGCATCGGCAAATCCGGTGGAATATCGGTCTCGATCCTGTGCTCGCCGGTGATCTTGCTGGCACGATTGAGCGCCGATCCGACAATGTCGCCGACGTAGTGGAACGCATAGTTCGGCTCCATCGCGCCGGATTCGATCTTGGTCATGTCGAGCAGGTTGGCGATGAAGCGGTTCAGCCGTTCCGATTCATTCAGCACCGTCGCCAGGAGATCCGCCCGGTCCTTCTCCGGCAGTGCCGGCGCGAACTCCCGCAAGGTGCCTGCCGCGCCCATGATGGCGGCAAGCGGCGTCTTCAGGTCATGGGAGATGGAGGTGAGCAGCGCCGAGCGCAGCCGGTCCGCCTCGGCAGCGAGCTTGGCGCGGTCGACATCGGCGACGAGCTGGATGCGCTCGATGGCGACCGCCGCCTGGTCGGCAAGCGCGTCGAGGAGACGTTGCTGCTCTGGCGTGAGCAGCGGGCCTTGCTTGTCGTTGTCGAGCCCGACGACACCGACAGCCGTGCGGCCCGTCCGCAAGGGCAGGTATAGGCGCTTCGCGCCGGGCAGCGTGTCGGCGCCGCGGCCGGCCGGGCGGTCGTGCTCCCAGGCCCAGCGGGCCGCCGCGATGTCGGCCTCGGCCAGCGTGTCGTCCGGCGGGTAGCCGGCCTTGACGGTGATCGTGCCGTTTTCCGGCAGCAGCAGCACCACGCGCACTTTCAGCATCGAGGCGATCTGGAACGCGGTGGCCCACAGCACGTCGTCGAGCGTGCCGGCGCCGGCGAGCTTCTTCGAGAAGGAATAGATGTCCTCGGTTGCCCGTGCGCGCGAACGGGCGGCGGCCGCCTGGCGCTGCACGCGCGCCGTCAGATTGCTGGCGATGACGGCGACGACGAGGAAGGCGGCAAAGGCGACGATGCTCTCCGGGTCCCTGATCGTCAGCGTGTAGCGCGGCTCGAGGAAGAAAAAGTTGAAAGCAAGGGCACTCACAAAACAGGCGTAAAGCGCCGGCCAGAGCCCGAACGTCACCGCCGATGTCAGCACGGCCAGGAGCAGGACGCTTGCCAGATTGCGAACGTCGAAGAACTGGTCGAGAACGCTGCTGGCAGCCAGCGCGCCCGTGACAAAGACGGTGGTGACAAGGTAGGGCCAGACCTGGAACGGTCTCTGTTCCGCAGCGGCCTTGACCCTCGTCGAGGCGGCATCGGTGTCGCGCTCGGTCCGCGAAATGACATGGACGCTGATGTCGCCGGCATTGCGGATCAGATCATAGGTCAGCGAGCCCTCGATCAGTTCCCGCCAGCGCGAGCGGGTCGGCCTGCCGATGACGATATGGGTGAAGTTGTTTGCCGTCGCGTGGCGCACGATGTCCTGGGCGATGTTCTGGCCCGGAATCGTGCTCACCTCGGCGCCGAGCTGCTCGGCAAGTCGCAGGTTCGCCGCCAGCCGGTCCTTCTCCTCTTCCGACATGCCGGCCAGGCGAGGCGTGTCGACATGAAGCGCCGTCCAGGGAGCGCGGAGCCGATCGGCAAGCCGGCGCGCGTAACGGATGCGGGCGGCTCCGCCGGGACGCTGATCGACGCAGACAAGAACCCGCTCGCCGGCAGCCCACGGCCCCGGAATGGCATGGGACTGCATGTGATTGAGCAACTGCTCGTCGACGCGCTGGGCGGTGCGCCTCAGCGCCAGTTCCCGGAGGGCGGTCAGGTTGCCCGGCGAAAAATAGTTCTCGATCGCACGTTGGGCGGTGTTGGGGAAATAGACCTTGCCTTCATGCAGTCGCTTGATCAGGTCGTCGGGGGTGAGGTCGATGACCTCGATATCGTCGGCCTCGTCGATGATGGAATCGGGGACGGTCTCGCGCACCCGGACGCGCGTGATCTGCGCCACGACATCGTTCAGGCTTTCGACATGCTGGATGTTGAGCGTCGTGTAGACGTCGATGCCTTGCGCCAGGATTTCCTGCACATCGAGATAGCGCTTGGGATGGCGGCTGCCGGGTGCGTTGGTGTGGGCGAGCTCGTCGACCAGAACCAGTTCCGGTCGCCTTTTCAGGATGGCATCGATATCCATCTCGTCGAGGGTGTGCCCCCGGTATTCCACCTGCCGGCGGGGCGTCACCTCGTAGCCGTCGAGCAGCGCCTGGGTTTCCTTGCGGCCGTGCGTTTCGACGACGCCAACCACAACGTCGATGCCGTCGGCGAGGCGGGCGCGGCCCGCCATCAGCATCTCATAGGTCTTGCCGACACCTGGCGCCGCGCCGAGGAATAGGCGCAAACGGCCGCGGCCCTCCCGCTCTGCATGCTCCAGCAGCGCGTCGGGGGATGGTCTGTTCTCGAGGTTGGTCCTGTCGTCCGGCATCAGGTCCAATCATGAATTGCGCCGGGGGTCGTGTCGATCCCCGACGCGGTGCTGATCACTTCAGGTCGTCCAGCGCCAGGTTGAGGGCGAGCACATTGACCACCGGCTCACCCATGAAACCAAGCTCGCGGTCCTCGACATGGCTGTCAACCAGCGCTTTCACCTTGGCTTCATCGATGCCGCGCGACTTGGCAACCCGCGGAACCTGGAAATAGGCGGCCTCGGGGCTGATGTCAGGATCGAGGCCGCTGCCGGACGTCGTGACGAGGTCCATCGGCACCGGCGCGTTCGGGTTCTCAGCCTTCAGCTTCTCGGCGTCGCCCTTGATGCGCTCGATCAGCTTCGCATTGGTCGGCCCGAGATTCGAGCCGCTGGAGGCGGCCGCGTTGTAGCCGTCGCCGGCGGCCGACGGCCTGCCATGGAAGTAACGATCGCTGGCGAAGGCCTGGCCGATCAATTCGGAGCCAATGACCTTGCCATCTTTTTCGATGAGGCTGCCATTGGCCTGTTTGGGAAACAGCGCCTGGGCAATACCGGTCATGCCGATCGGGTAGATGAGGCCGGTGAGAACCGTGAAGAAGACGATCATGACGATCGCGGGTCTGAGTTGCTTGAGCATCGGAGTGATCCTTATGCGAGGCCGAGGGCCGTGACGATCATGTCGATCGCCTTGATGCCGACGAACGGCACGACGATGCCGCCGAGGCCGTAGACGAGCAGGTTGCGGGTGAGCAGCGCGCCGGCGCCGATGGCGCGGTATTTCACGCCCTTCAGCGACAACGGGATCAGCGCGATGATGATCAGCGCGTTGAAAATGATGGCCGACAGGATGGCGCTTTGCGGCGTCGCCAGATGCATGACGTTGAGCGCCTGCAGCGGGCCGGCGGATTGGCCGGGCGCGACATAAAAGACCGCGAACATCGCCGGGATGATGGCGAAATACTTGGCCACGTCGTTGGCGATCGAGAACGTCGTCAGCGAGCCGCGCGTCATCAGCAGCGCCTTGCCGATCTCGACGATCTCGATCAGCTTCGTGGGGTCGCTGTCGAGATCGACCATGTTGCCGGCTTCGCGCGCGGCGACCGTGCCGGTGTTCATGGCGACGCCGACATCGGCCTGAGCGAGCGCCGGCGCATCGTTGGTGCCGTCGCCGCACATGGCGACCAGCTTGCCCTTGGCCTGCTCCTCGCGGATCAGCGACAGCTTGTTCTCGGGCGTTGCCTGGGCGAGGAAGTCGTCGACGCCGGCCTCGGCCGCGATAGCCGCCGCCGTCAACGGATTGTCGCCGGTGATCATCACCGTGCGGATACCCATCTTGCGAAGCTCCGCGAAACGCTCGCGGATGCCGCCCTTGACGATGTCCTTGAGGTGGACGATGCCGAGCAGGCGACCGTCGCGTTCGACCGCAAGCGGTGTGCCGCCGGCCTTTCCGATCTCGTCGGCGATGGCCTGCAGATCGCGGATCGTGTCGCTTGTCGGACGCGCGCCATGGGACGTGGCCGCCGCCTGGCTGACATGAGCCAGCACCGCATCGACCGCGCCCTTGCGCACCGACGAGCCGTCGAGGTCGACGCCGCTCATGCGGGTCTGCGCGGTGAAGGGCACGAAGGTCGCATGCAATGTGGCCATGTCGCGGGCGCGGATGCCGTATTTTTCCTTGGCGAGCACGACGATCGAGCGGCCTTCCGGCGTCTCATCCGCCAGCGAAGCAAGCTGCGCCGCATCCGCCAGCTCCTGTTCGGTGACGCCCTTGACCGGACGGAACTCGGTCGCCTGACGGTTGCCGAGCGTGATGGTGCCGGTCTTGTCCAGGAGCAGCGTGTCGACGTCGCCGGCGGCCTCGACGGCGCGGCCGGACATGGCGAGCACGTTGAAGCGCACCAGGCGGTCCATGCCGGCGATGCCGATGGCCGAGAGCAGCGCGCCGATCGTGGTCGGGATCAGCGTCACGAAGAGAGCGACGAGGATCGTCACCGGGATATAGCCGCCCGAATAGGAGGCGAAGCTCGGGATGGTCGCGGTGGCCAGAACGAAGATCAGCGTCATGCCGACGAGAAGGATGTTGAGCGCGATCTCGTTCGGCGTCTTCTGGCGCTCGGCGCCCTCGACCAGCGAGATCATGCGATCGAGGAAGGTGTGGCCGGAGGCGGCGCTGATGCGCACGCGGATCCAGTCGGACAGCACTTGCGTGCCGCCGGTGACGGCCGACCGGTCGCCGCCGGATTCGCGGATGACGGGCGCGGATTCACCCGTGATCGCGGCTTCGTTGACGGAGGCCACGCCTTCGATCACCTCGCCGTCCGAGGGGATAATGTCGCCGGCTTCGACCAGCACGACATCGCCCACCTTCAGGCTGGTGCCGGGCACGAGCTTGAACTTCGAACGATCCTCGCCGTTGACGAGCAGCTTAGCCTGGGTCTCGGTGCGCGCCTTGCGCAGCGAGTCGGCCTGCGCCTTGCCGCGGCCTTCGGCCACGGCCTCGGCGAAGTTGGCGAACAGCACGGTGAACCACAGCCAGATGATGATCTGCAGGGTGAAGCCGAGATTGCCGCCGCCGGCGATCAGGTCGCGAACGAAAAGCACGGTGGTGAGCAGCGAGACGACCGCGACGACGAACATCACCGGATTACGGACCAGCGTGCGCGGATCGAGCTTGCGGAAGGCGCCGCCGATGGCGGGCACCAGGATGCGGGCATCCAGAATGCTCGCGGATTTGGACTGGCTCATTTCGAGGCTCCAGTATCGGTGATGTTGGACGGCGCCGGGTGCTCGGTCTTCGGAAACAGGCGCGGAAGACCGGTCGCCAGCAGCCACAGCACGAACAGCACGGCTGCCATGCCAAGGAAGGTGGAAAGCGTCGGGAAAGGACGAGGCCTCTCGTCCCTTCCGTCGTCGGGCCTTCCGCCACCGGCCTGGTGACGGTCGTCCCGGCGTATGTGGATGAACCAGGGCATGGTCATCTCAGAAAGTCTGTCCATGGATCATCGCCAGGTGTTCGACGATCGGACCGACGGCGAGCGACGGGAAGAAGGTGAGGCCGCCGACGATGATGATGACGCCGACCAGCAGGCCGACGAACAGCGTGCCGTCCGTCGGGAAGGTGCCGGCCGAAGCGGGCACGGTCTTTTTCGCCGCCAGCGAGCCGGCGATGGCGAGAGCCGGGATGATGACCAGGAAGCGGCCCATCAGCATGCCGATGGCACCCGTAAGGTTGAACCAGGGCGTGTTGCCGGTGAGTCCGGCAAAGGCCGAGCCGTTGTTCGCTGCCGACGAGGTGTAGGCGTAGAGCACCTCGGAGAAGCCGTGCGGGCCGCCATTGGCCATCGAGGCCACGGCGCTCGGCAAGACCACCGCGATGGCGGTGAAGATCAGCATCGCCAGCGGCAGGCACAGAATGGCGAGCATCGCCATCTTTACCTCCTTGGCCTCGATCTTCTTGCCGAGATACTCCGGCGTGCGGCCGACCATCAGGCCGGCGACGAAGACGGCGATGACGACGAACATCAGGATGCCGTAGAAGCCGGCGCCGACACCGCCGACGATGACTTCGCCGAGCTGCATGTTGATGATCGGGATCATGCCGCCGAGCGCGGTGAAAGAGTCATGCATGGCGTTGACGGCGCCGCAGGAGGCAGCGGTGGTGATGACCGCGAACAGCGCCGAGAGCGCGATGCCGAAGCGCGTCTCCTTGCCTTCCATATTGCCGCCGTCGATGCCGAGCGCATGGACCAGCGGGTTGCCGGCGGCCTCGGCCCAGTAGCAGACGATGACGCCGGCGAGGAACAGCACGCCCATCGAGGCAAGGATCGCCCAGCCCTGGCGCTCACTGCCGACCATGCGGCCGAAGACGTTGGTGAGACCGGCGCCGAGCGCGAAGATCGTCAGCATCTGAATGAGGTTGGAGATCGC
The DNA here is from genome assembly GCF_003998155.1 of Mesorhizobium sp. M1E.F.Ca.ET.063.01.1.1. NCBI lineage: Bacteria > Pseudomonadati > Pseudomonadota > Alphaproteobacteria > Hyphomicrobiales > Phyllobacteriaceae > Mesorhizobium > Mesorhizobium sp. M1E.F.Ca.ET.063.01.1.1. Next base: position 8,636 of record NZ_RZSC01000063.1, on the reverse strand, counting down.
GTCCGGATTCTCGAAAGGATGCGCGGCGTTGGCGTTGAAGAAGCCGCCGCCATTGGTGCCCAGCATCTTGATAGCGATCTGCGATGCGACCGGGCCGAGCGCGATCGTCTGCTTGGCGCCTTCCAGCGTGGCGGCGTCGACATAAGGCCCGAGCGTCTGCGGGATGCCCAGCCAGACATAGACGAGCGTGAGCACGATGCAGGCCGGCAGGAGCACGTAGAGCGTGCAGCGGGTAAGATCGACCCAGAAATTGCCGATCGACTTGCCGGAAGCGCGGGCAAAGCCGCTGATCAAGGCAACCGCAATGGCGATACCGGTGGCGGCCGAAACGAAGTTCTGCACGGTGAGGCCGGCCATCTGCACGAGATAGGACATCGTGCTCTCGCCGCCGTAATTCTGCCAGTTGGTGTTTGTGACGAAGCTTGCGGCGGTGTTGAAGGCAAGGCCAGGCTCAACCGCGGTCATGCCCGCCGGATTGTAGGGCAGGGTGCCCTGCAGCCGCTGCAGGGCGTAAAGAACGAGGAAGCCGGCGAGATTGAAGAGCAGCATGCCCGTCGTGTAGACGGCCCAGTGCTGTTCTTCCCTGTCGCTCGTTCCGGCGAGGCGATAGAGGCCACGCTCGATCGGGACGAGCACCGGCGAAAGCAAGGTCCGGTCGCCGTTGAAGACCCGGAACATATAGCCGCCGAGGGGCTTCACAAGCAAAACCAGGATCCCACAGTAGAGAAGGATCTGTATCCAGCCGTATATTGTCATGACATGGCTTCCCGTGGGTCTGTACGATCAAAAGCGCTCAGGGCGGATGAGCGCATAGGTGAGATAGGCGAGCAGGAACAAAGTCACCGCACCGCCGAGGATGAAATCGAGGATCATGGTTCTGTCCTTCCGCTCAGATTCCGTCGCAGGCTTTGACGTAGGCTAAGGACAGGGCGAAGAATAAAATCCCGATCCCGAGAACAATTAGGTCCATTTCAGGCATTCCTTGCTTTCGACTTGTGTTCGCAGCCCGTGCGGGCGGGCTCAGAACTGCACGCGACGGCGCGTCACCTTGGCGGTGACGGCGATCAAAGCGTTCTTTTGAAAGGAAATATGGACCCGATCGCCATAAAGGTTCGAGACGAGGCGGGAAGGAAAGATATAGGAATTTTATAGTGGTTTTGGCGGGTCGCCCTTTGGTTTGACAGTGCGGCAAAATCGACCTGTAACTATCCTACTTTTCCGCCAGCGGCGACTGAGCGCGGGTGCGATCCCGCCTAAATGCATTGCAGTTAACTATTTGATTTAATAGGATTTTATCCGCAATTGCCATGCGTGTTAGTTTCTTACATACTCATCTTGTTTGATTGCCTGTGGCCTGCGGGCGGATAATCGCAAATATGGTGGTCCCAGAAACGGGCAGGAAGGGCTGAGCAATGACCGAAGCTGACAGCCAGGCGCTGCGTATTCCGAGCGAGGAAGGCGACAGGCACGATCATGTCAGACGCTTCCCGGACATTATTTCGCAGGTGAAGGACAGTTACGCGGATTTGCGTCCGGCCGAACGCCGCGTCGCCGATGTCGTGCTCGACGACGTCAAATATGCGGTCGGCGCGTCGAATGCCGCGCTTGCGCAGCGCGCGCAGGTCAGCGAGCCGACGGTCACCCGTTTCTGCCGCGCCATCGGCTGCGAGGGCGTGCGCGATTTCAAGCTGAAGCTGGCGCAGAGCCTCGTCGTCGGCGCGCTCTATCTCAGCACCAGGCCGCAACCCGTGAACAGCGACAGCGGCATGCCATTCTGGAACGCCGTGTTCGGCGAGGCGCGGCGCGCGCTGCAGGAGGCGGAGCGGCAGATCGATCCGGGGCAATTGCAGAAGGCGGCGGAGCTGATCGCCAAGGCGCGGCAGGTGACGGTGTTCGGCCTCGGCGGCAGTTCGTCGGCCCTGGCGCAGGAGACGCAATACCGCCTGTTCCGCTATGGCATCACGATCAGCGCGCAATGCGATCCGTACCTGATGCGCATGACGGCTTCGACGCTGAAGCCGGGCGACCTGGTGATCGCGATCTCGGCCACCGGCCGCACCCGAGAAGTGATCGAGGCGGTGGAGCTGGCCAAGCATTACCGCGCCGATGCGATCTGCGTGACGGCGCCGGACACCGAGCTGTCGCGCGTTTGCGACGTGCGGCTGACGATGGCGGTTCCCGAATATCCCGACACGCTGAAGCCGACCGCTTCGCGCTACGCCTTCCTCGCGGCCATCGACCTTCTGGCGGTGGCGTCCGCCTACAAGCTCGACGGCCCGGCGCGCGAGACGGTGCGCCGCATCAAGTACAACGCCCAGATCCATCGGACCGGGAAGGAGATGGAGCCATTGGGAGATTAGCGGCCATCCCTTCTCCCACAAGGGGAGAAGGAGAAGGCGCCGCCGCCGGCTTCGCCGAGGAATTCGAACTGCAAAAGGGAACGAAGAAGAATGCTCGACATCGCACCATCGCAGCAGGCGGGCACATGGCTCGGCTCCTTCGGCCGGGCGCTCGAGGCCGGCGACATCGAGGCGGCGACCAACCTTTTCGTGGACGACGGCTACTGGCGCGATCTGCTGACCTTCACATGGAATATCAAGACCATGGAGGGCCAGGCGGCGATCCGCGAGATGCTGAAGGCGATGCTGTCATCGGCGAAACCGTCTCACTGGCGCCTGTCGGGCGAGGCGAGCTCGGACGAAGGCACGATCGAGGCCTGGTTCACATTCGAGACGGCCGTGGCGCGGGGCGAGGGCATCCTGCGGCTCAAGGACGGCCGCTGCCGGACGCTGTTCACCGCGATGAGCGAGCTTAAAGGTTTCGAGGAGCAGAAAGGTCCGGACCGGCCGCTCGGCATCCGCCACAAGGCCGATCCCGGGCGCGAGACCTGGGCGGAGAAAAGGGCACGTGAGGCGCGCGACCTCGGCGTGCACGAGCAGCCCTATTGCCTGGTGATCGGCGGCGGCCAGGGAGGCATCATGCTCGGCGCCCGGCTGCGGCAGCTCGGCGTTCCCGCGCTTATCATCGAGAAGAACGCGCGCGCCGGCGATTCCTGGCGCAACCGCTATCGCTCGCTCGTGCTGCACGATCCGGTCTGGTATGACCATCTGCCTTACATTCCGTTCCCGGAGAACTGGCCGGTCTTCACGCCCAAGGACAAGATGGGCGACTGGCTGGAAATGTATGCCCGCGTCATGGAGCTGAACTACTGGGTCGCCACCAGATGCATCAGCGCCGCCTATGACGAGGTTGAAAAGGTCTGGACGGTGGTGGTCGACCGTGTCGGCCAGCGCATCACGCTGAAGCCGAAGCACATCGTCTTCGCCACCGGCGCCTATGGGCCGCCGCGGCAGATCGAATTGCCCGGCGCCGGCAGCTTCAAGGGCGAGCTCCTGCATTCCAGCCAGTATTCGACCGGCGAGAAGTTCCGCGGCAAACGCGTCGCGGTGATCGGCGCGGCAAGCTCGGGCCACGACGTCAGCGTCGATCTCTGGGAGGCCGGCGCCAAGGTCACGATGGTCCAGCGTTCGCCGACGACGGTGGTGAAGTCCGACACGCTGATGGAGGTCGGCTTTGAGATCTTTTCCGAAAAGGCGCTGGCGCGCGGCATCACCACTGACAAGGCGGACATGATCGTCGCCTCGACGCCGTTCGCGCTGGTGCCGAAAGGCCAGCGGGCGCTCTATAACGTCATCCGCGAGCGCGACGCGGATTTCTACGAGCGGCTCGGCGACAGCGGCTTCGCCATCGACTTCGGCGAGGACGAGACCGGGCTTTTGATGAAGGCCTATCGCACTGGTTCGGGCTTTTACATCGATGTCGGCGCCTGCGAGCTGATCCTGAACGGCGAGATCGCGGTGAAGAGCGGCGTCGGCATCAAATCGCTGACGCCGAACGGCATCCTGTTCGAGGACGGCAGCGAGCTTGCGGTCGATGCGATCGTCTGCTGCACCGGCTTTCAGTCGATGAACGAGACGGTTGCGGGGATCGTCTCGCGCGAGGTCGCCGACAAGGTCGGGCCATGCTGGGGCCTCGGCTCCGGCGTCAAGGGCGATCCCGGCCCGTGGCAGGGCGAATTGCGCAACATGTGGAAGCCTACGGCGCAGGAAGCGCTGTGGTTCCACGGCGGCAACCTCGCGCTGTCGCGCTTCTACTCGAAATTCGTGGCGCTGCAGCTCAAGGCGCGCATGGAAGGGATCGCCACGCCGGTTTACGGCGAGCCGAGCAATTCGCGGCGGTGACGTTGCGATCTCCCCCCTTGAGGGGTAGATGCCCGGCAGGGCAGAGGGGGTCGGTCCGACTGGGCTCGCCATCCTGCAACAGATAAGGGTTGGCGCTTCACGCGCGGCGACCCCCTCTGTCGCCTTCGGCGACATCTCCCCCTCGAGGGGGGGAGATTCACCCCCGCCCAAAATGCCTGGCCGCAACCTCGACATGCATGTGTTGCGCATGCGCCTCGAAGCGTTCGGTCTCATCGTGGTTGGACGCCTCGTTCGGCCACCATTTGCCGCCGATGACGATGCCGTTGGAGACCAGTCGCCGATCCGCGACCAGTGAGGCGCCGACCGCGTCGACGAAGGTGAAGCGGCCGGGCAGCAACCTAAGTACCGCGATATCGCCGATGCCGCCGACTTTCAGCACGCCGAGCTCTGCCTTGGCGACCGCCTCGGCCGGACGCACAGTCGCCGCGCGCAGCACCTCGACCAGCGGCATGCCGAGCGCCATGAGCTTCGACATGCAGACAAGAATGTCGAAGGCGGGGCCATCGACGCAGTAGAGGTGCACGTCGCTCGAGATGACGTCCGGCGCCAGGCCTTCGGCGAGCATGGCCTTGGCGACTTCGAAGTCGAAGGAGCCCATGCCGTGGCCGATGTCGAAGATGACGCCGCGCTCGCGCGCCAAGCGCATGTCCGGCCGCACCGCGCCGGAAGCGAAGACCGGCGCGTTGGGAAACGGGCGGAAGCAGTGGGTGAGGATGTCGCCCCGGCGCAGCCTGGGCAGCACTTCCGAGCGGCCTGGCGGCGGCTCGTCGATATGCGCCATCAGCGGCAGGCCGACCTTGTCGGCGGCTTCGAGCGCGAGGTCGACCGGTGCGATGCCGCTGGTGCCGCTGGCGTGGCGGCCCGAGCGGACCTTGACGCCGACGACGACGTCGGCGTGCTCGCGCACCGCCGCCACGGTGTCGCGTGGCTCGCAGAGCCTGAGGTCACTGCATTCGCCGACGGACACGGTCTTGGCGAAGCCGAATATGCCGGCGAAGGAGATGTTGACATAAGCCAGGATGCGGACCTTCGAGCGCTCGATGACATGGCGGCGAAAGCCCAGGAAATTGCCGGCGCCGGCACTGCCGGCGTCGATGAAGGTGGTGGTGCCGCTCTTGGCCGCAAGCCTGTCGGCGTCGACGCCGAGCGAAGTTCCGCCCCAATAGACATGGCTGTGCAGGTCGACGAGGCCAGGGGTGACGATGCAGTCCCTCGCGTCGACGACCTCACGGGCGGTCCCGGCATCGATGGCGGCGTCGATCGCGGCGACGCGGCCATCGGCGATGGCAACGTCGCGCGGCGCATCGAGGTTAGACGCCGGGTCGATCACTCGGCCGCCCTTGATCAGCAGATCGAACTGCATCGACGCCTCCGTTGCTGTTTCGTTGCGATTAGACCGGCCTATAGGCGACCGCTTCGATCTCGATCTTGATGTCGATCATCAGGCGGGATTCGACGGTGGTGCGTGCCGGCGGGTCCTTCGGGAAATGTTTTGCGTAGACCGTGTTGAAGGTGCCGAAGTCGCGGGCATCCTCCAGCCAGACGGTGGTCTTCACCACATCGTCCATGGTGCAGCCGGCAAGCGCCAGCGCAGCCTTGACGTTCTGCAGCACCTGCTCGGCGTGCTCTGCAATCCCGCCCTTGACCACCAGCCCGTCGCTGCCCACCGGTACCTGGCCGGAGATATAGACGAAATCGCCGGCCCGCACGGCGGGCGAGAGCGGGACATGCGATTTTCCAAAGCACTGCTTGGGCAAGTGAGCCTCCTTTATCGACTGGATGGGGTTCTTATAGCCGTCTACGCCTGTCGGCGTGATCCTCATAGGGCCGATGTCGGAAAGCAACATTTTTTCAAAATCCATGTTGCTTTATTACAGAAGCCTGAGCATCTTGCGCGTCAAAGCCGATCGGCAACTCGTAGCCGCCAGCGGTATGCATGAGAGAGGGGGATCCGATGACCTTCGACAAGAATCCGTTTCCGGAAGGCGATGCCGACCGCCACGCGCTTTGGGAAATGCTGGTGCGGCGCGACATCGATGCCTTCCTCGGCCAGGACTGGTCGATGGTCGAGGACGACTTCGTCGCCGAGAGCTTCTTCGGCATGCATGCGCATTTCCTTGCTAATGCCGATGCCTGGCGCCTGCAGTTCCCGAGGCTGGACGTCTATCGCGACGAATGGCTGCGGCAGGCCAAGGAAACTGCGGCGACGAAATTCGCCGAGCCGCTGCGCGAGGCGCTGTTCCGTGTGACCAACATGCGCGACATCGACGTCGACGGCGACCGCGCGGTGCTGCACAAGAAATTCGATGGTTCCGTGGCCAAGGCGGACGGTGGCGTCGACAGGCTCAAATGGCAGACGCTCTACTTCTGCCGCAAGGTCGGCGGTCGCTGGAAGATCGCCGGCTTCGTCGGCTATCTGCCGCATCCGCTGGGGAGCTAATGCATGTCGCCCAAAAGTGCGCAGCGGTTTTGGGAGAACGACATGCATCAAAACAAAGACTTAAAGCGCGTCGCCTGAATTCATTTCAGCGCGACGCGCTTTAGACGGGGAGCCAAAGGCCAGCAGGCAATCGCCTCCGGAGGGCATCCTAAGCCAGGCGCGGCAACCGTTCGTCCGGCGAGCGGTGGTCGAACACGACCCCCATGGTCTTACCAACCGCGGCCATGACGATCAGTTCGACCAGATGGTCGTCGCTGTCCTCGCAGGTGGGGTCACCTTGGCGGATGACGTCGAGCATCGCCCGGGTCGAGATGGTGTCGCCGGCGCGAAATTTCGAAAGTGCGGACAAAACAAGATCTTGCACCGTCGGGTCCATGACGGGCACCTCCGCAGCGACGTTCATTGGCCTCCTCCTGCCATGAACCCTCCCTGAAAGGATGATACGCCAATGGTTGGATTGCGCCAGCGAAATGGTGGTCCGACCAGTGCGGCTGGCGACAAGCTACCGCCATTGTTCCTTTAAAGCGCGTCGCGCTGAAACGGATTCAGGCGACGCGCTTCAAGTCTTTGTATTTACGCATGTCGCTTTCCCAAAACCGCCGCGCACTTTTCGGGCGACATGCCTTAGGTGTGGAACACCGGGCTGGCGGCCACGCCGCGCGCTCGACGCATCGCGCTCGGGTTGCTAAGTCCCTCTCGCGCAGGGAGACCAGTCGAGTCGAGATATGACGGTTGCGATCGAGATGGGGCAGACGACGGCGGGCGCGCCGGCGACCCTCGACCTTGAGGAATTGCTGGCGACCCGCCTGCTGGTGCAGGGCAATTCGGGCTCGGGCAAGTCGCATCTTCTGCGCCGGCTGCTGGAGCAGAGCGCGCCCTGGGTGCAGCAGACCATCATCGACCCGGAAGGCGACTTCGTCTCGCTCGGCGAGCGCTACGGCCATCTGGTGATCGATGCGGAGGACCATACCGAGCGCGGCCTGCAGGCGGCCGGCGAGCGGGCGCGCATCCACCGCGTCTCGACGGTGCTCAACCTCGAAGGGCTCGATGCCGAGAACCAGATGCGGCGCGCCGCCGCCTTCCTCGGCGGCCTGTTCGAAGTCGCGCGCGACCATTGGTACCCTATGCTGGTGGTGGTGGACGAGGCGCAACTCTTCGCGCCGGCCGCCGCCGGCGAGGTTTCCGACGAGGCGCGCAAGCTTTCGCTTGGCGCCATGACCAATTTGATGTGCCGCGGCCGCAAGCGCGGACTTGCCGGCATCATCGCCACACAGCGGCTGGCGAAGCTCGCCAAAAACGTCGCCGCCGAGGCCTCCAACTTCCTCATGGGCCGGACTTTCCTCGACATCGACATGGCGCGCGCCGCCGACCTGCTCGGCATGGAGCGGCGGCAGGCGGAGGCTTTTCGCGACCTTGAGCGCGGGCATTTCATGGCGCTCGGACCGGCATTGTCGCGCCGTCCGCTGAGCGTACGGATCGGTTCGACCGAAACGAGCCCACGCAACGGCACGCCGCGGCTGATGCCGCTGCCGGAAGCGATGCTGGAGGATGCGCGCTCGATCATCCTGGCCGCGCCGCCGCCGGAGACTGTGCGGCCACAGCGCCGGCCTTCGCCGGACCTGCTCGACCAATTGATGGCGGCCAAGGCGGCTCCGCTGGACATCCGTCCAGAACCGGCCGAACCGCAGCCGAGCGCCGAGGATCTCGCCGAGCGGCGCGAGCGGATGGACCGCATCCTGCGCGCCATCCTGGCCGAACCCGACGCGGGGTTCCGCGTCATCGGCGTGCTCTACCAGGAGTTCGTGGTCCGCTGCCGGATCGAGGGGCTCGCCTCGGTCGTGCCCGACCTTTCGGAATTCCGCCGCATGCTGACGCGCGCCCGCGCCGGCGTCGGCTCGGACATGGCCGCGGACGATGCGTGGCGGGACGTTTCG
>NZ_RZSC01000639.1:0-3384 GCF_003998155.1 Mesorhizobium sp. M1E.F.Ca.ET.063.01.1.1 | reverse complement strand
TTCTTCCACGACATGCGACTGGTCGGCGACCAGACCGAGCTCAGCGCCGAGCGGCAGCTCGGCCTCCATTTCGTGCATCTTCTCCTTGACGTTTTCGCCCAGCGCCAACGCGTCGCCGCCCGAAGTCAACGAGATGGCGATGCCGACGGCAGGCTTGCCGTTGAAGCGGAACATCGGTTGCGGCGGGTCGGAATAGGCACGCTTGACCTCGGCGACGTCGCCCAGCCGGAAGTAGTGGCCGTTGGCGTAGAAGTTGATTGCCTTCAGGCTTTCCTCCGAGGTGAAGCTGCCGGAGACGCGGATGGCGATGCGCTCGGGGCCGGCGTCGACCGTGCCGCTCGGCGTCAGCGCGTTCTGCGCCTGCAGCGCCTGCGACAGCGTGCCGACGTCGAGGCCGAGTGCGGCGATCTTCTGGGTCGAGAATTCCAGATAGATCTTCTCGTCCTGCTGGCCGATCAGGTCGACCTTGGCGACATCCTTCACGGTGAGCAGCCCGGCGCGCAGGCTGCTCGCCAGATCCTTCAACTCGCGATGGCTGAGGCTGTCGGAAGTAAGCGCGTAGATCAACGAATAGGTGTCGCCGAACTCGTCGTTGTAGAACGGGCCCTGCACGCCGGACGGCAGCGTCGGCTTGATGTCGTCGAGCTTCTTGCGCACCTGGTACCAGAGCGGCTGCACCTGGTCGCCGGCGACCGTGTCCTTGAGGTTGACGAAGACGACGGACTCGCCGGGCTTGGTGTAGCTCTTGACGTAGTCGAGGTCCGGCAGCTCCTCGAGCTTCTTCTCGATGCGGTCGGTGATCTGCTCCAGCGTGTCGCCGGCGCTGGCGCCCGGCCACATCGTCTTCACCACCATGGTCTTGATGGTGAAGGGCGGGTCCTCCTCGCGACCGAGGCCGCGATAGGGGTAAAGGCCGGCAAGTGCCGCCGCGATCATCAGGTAGACGATGAAGCTCCGGTGGCGCAGCGCCCATTCGGAAAGGTTGAAACTCGTCATGATGCAAATTCCTCTCAGCGCGCAAAGGCGCGTTCCGCCGGCGGCTGCCGGCAGGCGAAACAAGTGACGGTTGGGGTTCGGTAAGCGCCCGCCGCTTGGCGGGCGCCGTGGCAGTTCAGGCCAGGCTGTGCATGGTGCCCGGCACGCGGTAGGGTGCGCGCTCTGCGGTTCTCGGCTTGATGGCGAGACCGGCGATATAGCGCTGGAAAGCGGCCGCTTCCTGGACCGGCGAGGCAAGCGCGACATGGCCGTCCGGTCTCACCAGATAGGCAGCGTCGCGCTGCAAGCCGGCCTTTTCGGCCGCGTCCGACCAGGCGAAGGCGTGGATCGGGATGCCGGTCGGCGCCAGCATCGCCCGGAAATCGCAGGTGACCTCGCCGTAGACGTGGACCTGCCAGTCGAGCGAGCGCAGCGGCTCGAAATTGTCACCGTTGGGGCCGAGTACATAGGGCAGGCGGTCGCCGCCGCTCACCTTGCCCGCCGTGCCCGCGCTGATCGGTCCGGCGCGATACTCGATCGCCGCCTGCGAGATCACGCCGAAGAAGAAGCGCGAGCCGAAAGAGGTGTGGAGCAGCGCGTTCAAAATCTTCGGCATCAGATAGCGACGGAACAAGCCTATGAACCGCGAGCGGCTGGTGATGAAGCGGAAAGCGGTGTCGGTGCTGTCGATCAGCTTCTGCGCAAATGCGATGCGCTCCGGCTCGTAGCTGTCGAGCAGGCGCGGATCGGCTCGGCCCTGCACGATCGCCGCGAGCTTCCAGGCGAGGTTCACTGCATCGCCCATGCCGGTGTTCATGCCCTGGCCGCCGGCCGGGCTGTGGATGTGGCCGGCATCGCCGCAAAGAAACACGCGGCCGACGCGGAAGCGCTCGGCGACGCGATGGTGGACGCGGTAGGTCGAGAACCAGTTCACCTCGTCGACCGTGACGCCGGTGTCGCGCTCGACATCGGCTCGGATCGCCTCGAAGCTGATCGTCTCGTCGGCCTCATGCGCCTTCGGCACGATACCGATCAGCCTGACCGAGCCGGACTGCCGGACCGGCATGACGATCGCGAAGCCATAGGCGCTGACCGTCGTGTCCATGCCGTTGCGGGTGATCTCGCCGCGCCCCTTCACGTCGGCGACGTAGAAGGACTGCTCGTAAGCGCCGCCGGGAAAGCCGACCTTCAGCCCATGGCGCACGGCGCTGTGGGCACCGTCGCAACCGGCAAGATAGGCGGCGCCGACGGTTTCGGTCCGGCCTACCTTGCTCAAGGTCGCGACGACCGCATCGCCTCTGTCCTGGAAGGTGATGAGCTCGGTGCTTCGCTCGACCTTGACGCCGGCGCGCTCCAGATGCGCGATCAGCACGCGTTCGTGGATGTCCTGCGGCAGCGCGAAGGCGAAGGAATAGGGGCTGATGCCGCGGCCGAAATCGGACAGCGGCAGGCGCGCCGCTATCCCGGCCGGCGTGTGCACGGTGAGTCGCTCGATGCGCACGCCCTCCGCAAGCACGTCGTCGACGATGCCGATCTGGCGGTGGAACTCCAGCGTGCGCGCCTGGACGGCAAGCGCTCGCGATGTTTCGCCGGGAGCTGCGGCCTTGTCAAAGATGCGCACCGGCACGCCGAGCCTGGTCAGCCAGAGCGCGAGCGTCAGCCCGGTCGGACCGGCGCCAGCAATGAGGACCTTTGTCTTGGACACGGTCATTTTCCTTCTCCTTCAACGATACGAACTTTTTCGTGTTCCCGCAGCCGGTTGACGCCGGCGGTGACGACGAGATCGCCTTTGGCGAGCCCGTCGCTGACGACGATGCGATCGGTCTCGTAGCGGGCGACAGAGATTGGCCTCAGCTCCACCGCCGACGACGGTGTGACGACCCACACGGCCGGCTTGCCTTCCTTATCGAACAGCGCGCTGCCCGGCAGCACCATCACCGGCGCGCCACCCATCTCGGCGCGGCCGGCGACGCTTGCGCCGAAGCGCATTTCGTCGGGCACATTCTCGAGCGAGACCTTCACCTGGAAGGTGCGGGTCGCGGCATCAGCCATGGGTGCAATCTCGCGGACGGTGCCGACCGCCGTGATCGCCGGATTGCTAAGCAGCGAGACGGTTACCTGCGGTGGCCGCTTCGTATCGGGCGCGTTGGCGAAGGCAGCTTCCGCGATCGAGAACACCGCATCGCGGCTCTCCGGATCGGCGACGCGCACCACCGTCTGCCCGACATTGACGGACTGGCCGGCTTCGGCCCCGGTCGCGGTGACGATACCGTCGAATTCCGCGCGCAGCTCGCTATAGCCGAGCTGGTCTTTGGCCATGTCGAAGGCGATTTTCGCCGATTTGAGCTTGGCCTGCGCCGAGCGCAGGTTCTTCAGCGTCGCGTCGTAATTGGCCCGCGTCGTAAAGCC
>NZ_RZSC01000638.1:0-3390 GCF_003998155.1 Mesorhizobium sp. M1E.F.Ca.ET.063.01.1.1 | reverse complement strand
CGCATCAGACCCGAGGCGAACGAAGCGAAGATCGTATACTCGATCGGCGCGAAGACGGCCGCCGAAAGACCGATCACGCCCGATATTCTAGGCTTCAAGGCCCACAACCTTGCCCGCATGGCGGCGTTCGGCCTTAACGTGCCTCCTGCTTTCGTCATCGGCACCGGCTTTTGCGCGCACCGCGATGACGTCACGCCGGAGATCTGGGGCGACGCGCTGACGACACTCGAGCACGCGTCGGACTTGAGATTGGGAGATTCGAGACGCCCGCTTCTGCTGTCGGTGCGTTCCGGCGCACCTGTGTCGATGCCCGGCATGATGGAAACATTGCTCAATATCGGGCTGACCGAAGCGACGCTTCCCGGCTTCGTTCGCCTGACCGGGCACCCGAGGCTTGCATGGGATGCCTACCGCCGCCTTATCGCCGGTTTCGGCGAGGTGGTAGCCGGCGTGGATGCACAGCATTTCGAGGCCGATCTCGACGCCGTGCGGAACGGCGAAGAACGCAGCCTCGATTTTGTGGCCTTGCGCGATGTGGCAGGTCGACATCTGCAAACATTTGCGAAAGAAGCCGGACATCCGTTTCCGCAGGACGCCAAACAGCAGCTCACCGAGGCGATCGGCGCGGTCTTTCGCTCCTGGTCCAGCGACAAGGCCGTGACCTACCGCAACCTTCACGGCTTGAGCCACGATATGGGCACGGCCGTCACTGTGCAACGCATGGTGTTCGGCAATGCCGGCGGCCTCTCTGGCGCCGGCGTCGGATTCACACGCAACCCCAGCACTGGCGCGCAGAGCCCATGGGTCGATTTCCTGTTCAACGCGCAGGGCGAGGATGTCGTGAGCGGGCGTCGCACAGCCCAAGGACATGACGAGCTCGCTGCCGTCGCACCTTCCCTGTGGGACGAGCTCGTGCAGGTGGCAAACGCCCTTGAGCGACATTTCGGCGACATGCAGGACTTCGAATTCACGATCGAGGACGGCGTGTTGTTCATGCTCCAGACCCGCAACGGCAAGCGCACGCCGCGCGCGGCGGCTCAGATTGCGCTGGATATGCTGGATCAAGGTCTGATCGACGCCGAAACGGCTCGCCTGCGCACAAACGGTCTTGATGCGAGCTCGCTTTCGCTCAGCACGATCTCGACGGAAGACGGAAAGTCACTGTCGCCGATCGCAACCGCCGCTTCGGCCGCGACCGGCGTCGCGAGCGGTGAGATTGCCTTCGAGGAGGATGTCGCGCGCCGACGCAAGCAGGCAGGCGCGCAGGTTATCCTCGTGCGCCGCGACGCGGAGACGCGCGATATCGCGGCACTCGAACTGGCCGATGGCCTTCTGACCCAGCATGGAGCGCGAACGTCGCACGCGGCCGTCGTCGCGCGCCAGCTAGGCAAGGTTTGCCTGGTCGGATGCGAGACCATGATGATCGATGAAGCGGCCAGATGCCTCATCATCGGCGGCGTGAGCTATTCCGAAGGAACCATCCTCACGCTCGACGGCAACAGCGGCAACATCTATGCAGGTGCGGCAAGTGTCAGCAAGAATGTTCCCGAGGAGTTGCTGGCGAGGCTCAACCAGCTGCGCAATCCAAACTGAAGGCTGAGCGCAAAGCGCGGCGCCTGAATCCGTTTCGTAGCGACACGCTTTAAGGGTGGCCGGCCGAGACCTGTATAGAGCGTTTCGAGCGCCTCCAGATGGAGGGAGTCAGATCCACATCACGGGCCAGCCGGTCCGCACGACCGCATCAGGCACACTTGTCACCCATGGAAAGCTCGTGCGTCCACGTCCGTGACCAGCATGTGCCCCGGCGACACGGTGACTGAGATCGCCAGTTTTGCGCGAGCGAGGGCATCCTGGGCAGTGACGCTGCTGGCCCAAAACACGGGAACCTCTCCGTCCACCAGCTCGACCGCATCGCCCCAGTCTGGAGCCGTCATGTCGTATATTCCGATGATCGAAGGCTCCCCGACATGGATGGGAGAGCCGTGAGTATGCGGGAAGCGTGCCGTGAGTGCTCGAACCTTGTCGACGTCGCAGGACCTTACGGGACGCATCGAGACGACCGTCTGGCCAGCGAACGGTCCGGCGCGGCAAGTCTCGATCCTGGTTCGGAACTTGGGCATGGCCTTGCCGTAACCGACGCGACGGAGTTTCACGCCCTTTTCGGCCAGTGCGGCCTCGACGGTAAGCGAACTGCCGAAGGCGAAGGCGGCAAAATCATCCTGCCAAAGATCGATGATGTCCGTCCTCTGGCCGGTCAGTTCCCCGAAGCGATAGACGTTATACTGAGGGGCATCGGTGCGAATATCGATATCGCCCAGCGCCGGGATCAGCGGACTGCCGGCGCGGCTCAGGCCCACCAATGGACAGGCCTTTGGGTTGTGGACGCAGAACTGGTGAAAATCGCTGGCAAAAGCGCGGGGCAGTATCACGACATTGACCTGGAGCTTGCCACGCGCAAGTCCACCTGTATGCCCCTCATAGGCGCCCGTTCTGACAAGTCTGCGCAGCCTGTTCGCGTCGAAACGCCGCAAATCCTCGTAGACTGGTGAAATGGTCTGGCGAGCCATGGCTTCCGATAAATACCAACATTTCAGAGACGCGTCGGGAGGATGCAAGATCGTTGGCGGCTCGGCCGCTTGTCAAATTATGATAATCTTTCCCAGGTGATAAAACGTATTTATTGGTCGGCCAACATTGTCTTATATTATAAATATCTAATCCGCTTTCTGTTATTCACAGGTGCGGCAGCCGATCGCTTCTATTTGTCGGTCCGCCTCGCGCAGGAAGCCAATATCCCGATCCATATAGAAGAGCAAAAAACTCGAATAGAGCACGAAGACGAGGCCGAACACGCCGGTCTTCACCACCAGCGAAAGCGCGAAAACATTGAGGTGTGGCGAGGCCCGCGCCAGGAACGCGAGAACAATGTCGGACAACAGCATGCTGATGATCAGCGGGAAGACAAGGGTCAATGCCATCACCAGAATGCGGTTCAGCAAACCGAGGAATATCCCGGCGGCGTCCTTGCTGAAGATCGGCAGAAGCCGGTCGATCGGCCAAATCCCGTAGCTGTCGTAAAGACTGGTCAAGGAAAGCTGCAGGCCGCCGGCGGCGAGGTAGATCGTGACCATGATGACGGCGAGCAAGGTGCCGGTGGCGCTCGTCTCGTGGGTCATCATCGGATCGATCAGCGTCCCCATCGTGGACCCGCGCTGAAGGTCCAGGATGTCGCCGGCAGCCTCGGCCGCCCAGAAGGGGATGCCCATCGCCAGCCCGAGCGTTACCCCGATCACCACCTCCTTCAGGATATAGACGGCGATCATCGTGGTGGCGATGTCAGCATTTGTCAGCTTGCTCACGATCGTCGGAAAGACCGGGACCGCCAGCGCC
>NZ_RZSC01000637.1:0-3392 GCF_003998155.1 Mesorhizobium sp. M1E.F.Ca.ET.063.01.1.1 | reverse complement strand
GCGCTGGAGCGAATGGCTGCAGCTCAACGACGCGGTCTCCGCCAGCCGCAAGATCACCATGTCGGTCATGGTCGACGGCGGCAGCAAATTCGATGAGAGCTGGTCTGTCGGCCCGCGCGGCAAATTGCTGGTCAGGGAAGGCGATGACGGCATCAAGCGGCTGGTTTCGGCGAACCGTCTGTTGCTGTCATGGCGTTTCGGCCTGTTGTCCGGGCGCGGCGAGGCCGATTTCGAGCTCGCCGGGCTCTCCGAGGCGATCGGCCAGATCGCGGCAAGCTGCAACACCGATCCGCCGTGAGCCGGCTCGGCTTGTAACCCTTCGCAAAATGTTGGCTTTCCTATCCGATGGCCGGATTCTGTGGTATGCAGGTAGCGCAACTCCACTGCGGAGATGCGGATATTCCGCTCTGCCATGAAGTGCGGCATGCCGCCGCGACCGGCACGCTGGCACAACGGCGATCAGGGAGGAAATGCCATGCGCGCAATCGCGTTCTTAGCCATCATGCCTGCTGTCGCTTTCACCGTGAATCCGTCACGGGCACAGGATGCCGCTGCAGGCGAGAAGGTCTTCACCAAATGCAAGGTTTGCCACGTCGCTGACAAGGACCAGAACAAGGTTGGTCCATCGCTGAACGGCGTCATCGGCCGGACGGCGGGCACGCACCCCGATTTCACCTATTCGACAGCCATGATCGAAGCCGGAAAATCCGGCGTCAAATGGGACGAGCCCACCCTGACAACGTATCTTCACGATCCCAAGGCCATGGTCAAAGGGACGAAGATGGCGTTTCCCGGCCTCAAGAACGATCAGGACATAGCCAACGTCATCGCTTATCTGAAACAGTTTTCCAAATAAGCAACCCCACCGGTGGTGGCCTGCTCATCCTGAAGGAAGATCGTCGGCACTGCTGCCGGAATGCTGCGCCCTGCGCCGTCACGAAGGCAGCGCAAAGAAGCCCAATGCCAGCAGGATGATTATGCCAAGGCCGAGTATGAGAAGCGTCCGCGTGTCCATGACGTTCACCTTCGCAGCCTGAGGATAGCGAAAAAGCAGCTCTGGAGCCAGCGCGCCGCTGCGGCTGACCATTAATGCGCGTCACGCTGAAGCGGATTCGGGCGACGCGCTTTAAGTCTTTGTTTTGATGCATGTCGTTCTCCCAAAACCGCTGCGCACTTTTGGGCGACATGCATTAATGCGCGTCACGCAGAACTGGCTGTGGTGCTGCCGATTCTCGGTCACGCCACCTGGCATTTGTACCGCAAGGTTATAGAGCCGCCGGCTGGCCCCAGACCGGCGAACTGAGCAGGCCCTGTTGTGACGGACCGGCGAGAGTGCCGGTGTGCGCTCAATAGGCCCGGTGGCTGAACCGCGCCTGACGCGCGCCCGTGGTCAGGTTGCGGAAATCCTTGCCGCTGACATGCACAAGCGTCTTGTGGTCGCCGCCCTCGAAATAGATGTCGGCGGCATCGCCGAGGCTTTCGTCCAGAATAACCGGCACATCATAGGCGGCGCCGATCGGCGGTATGGCGCCGATGTCGCAATCATCGAAGAGCGATACCACCTCGTCCTCGGACGCGAGCCCGAGGCGCTTGTCCATGACGTCCTGCAGCTTGCCGAGCTCGATCCTGTGGGTGCTTGGGACCACCGCCAGCGCATAACCGAGTTCGTGGTGAACGACCACCGACTTCGCCATGATGCTGCCGGGCACATGCGCGGCGATGGCGCTCTGTCTGCTGGTGGCGGTTCGATGATGCGCGACGGTGTCGTAGAGGATTCCCTTGCTGTCAATAAAGTTCCTTAGTCTGCTTGCTATCGTCATTTTCCGCGTCCTCTGCTTGAGTTCACGACGCATGCGTCAAACCAAAATGGACGGGCGGCCTTATTGTTTCACGGCCAGTTGTTTCATGGCAAAGGCACCCGCCGTTCCCGGCTGGTTGTGTCGCGGCTGGATCGAACCGCGCGTCAGGGGCCGGGCCCGAAAAATGCGATACGGGTCAACAGCGTATAGTCGGCTTCGAGGACCATCATCGTCACGAAAACCAGCACCAATATCGGCGGCAGGATGATCGCATACATCATCGCCAGCCGCTCCCAGGCCATATGCATGAAGACGGCGACGATCAGTCCCGCCTTGAGCATCATGAAGATCAGGATCAGCGACCATCTGAGGTAGCCGTGGATACCGAAATAGTCGACCAGATAGGAGCAGGTGCTGAGGATGAACAGCCACGCCCAGACCACCAGATAGAGCTTGATCGGATGTTCCTGATGTGTGTCCGCCTTGGTGACGGCCGCCGCATCGTGGGTGGAATGCAGTGCGTGTTGTCCGAGACCGTTTGCGGTTGCTTCAGCCATATCTGCCTCTCAACAAAGCTGCTTCTCACCAAAGATAGAAGAAGGCGAAGATGAACACCCAGACCAGGTCGACGAAGTGCCAGTAGAGTCCCATGATCTCGACATTCTCGTAACGGCCACGGCGACTGGTGAAAAAACCGCGCCGCCCGGTGTCGAAGTCGCCACGCCAGACTTTTCGAGCCACGATGATCAGGAAGATCACGCCGATCGTGACGTGGGTGCCGTGGAAGCCGGTGATCATGAAGAAGGACGAGCCGAACTGCGCGGCGCCCCAGGGATTGCCCCAGGGCCGCACCCCCTCGGTGATGAGCTTGGTCCATTCGAAGGCCTGCATGCCGACGAATGTCGCGCCGAGCGCAGCGGTCAAGAGCATCAGGATCGCGGTTTTGCGGCGATCGCGGCGGTAGCCGAAATTGACCGCCATGGCCATGGTTCCGCTGCTCGAGATCAGCACGAAGGTCATGATGGCGATCAGGATGAGGGGGATCTCCGAGCCGCCGATGCGCAAGGCGAAGACCTCGCTTGGATTCGGCCACGGCACGCGGGTGGAAATCCGCGCCGTCATGTAGGAAAGCAGGAAGCAACCGAAGATGAAGGTGTCGCTGAGCAGGAAGATCCACATCATGGCCTTGCCCCAGGACACGTTCTTGAACGCGCGCTGATCCGAGGCCCAATCGGCGGCGATACCGCGCCAGCCCTCGGGGCGATTCAACTGGCCGCTATGTGTCGTCTCAGCCATCGCCTGCCTCCTAGGTCAGCAATTGCCGGCAAATGTCGATGAATGTCGCCGCCCAGCCGGCCAGAACGGCGAAGATGCCGAGCCAGACGAAAAGCAGGAAATGCCAATACATGGCGCAGAGCTCGACGCCGAGGCGCAACCGCTCCGGCCGGGCGCTGTTCCAGGCACTGGCGCTCGTCCTGCCAAGGCCGACCAGCCCGCCCATTATGTGCAGGCCATGCATTGCGGTGATCAGATAGAAGAAGCTGTTGGCCGGGTTGGAGGCCAGCAGGTAGCCGTCTTGGGTCAGGTGCCGCC
>NZ_RZSC01000636.1:0-3402 GCF_003998155.1 Mesorhizobium sp. M1E.F.Ca.ET.063.01.1.1 | reverse complement strand
CATAAGGATTGGGCGCCTGCCGCGGTTGCGGCGCCTGCGCGCCGCCTCCCGCCTGCCGCATCATCTCCTCGATGATTTCGCCAAGCGGGTTGCTGCCGCCGCCGAAGCCGCCGGCGGCCTGCATCTGATTGTTGGTCTGCTTGAACAGCCCGCCCATCATCATCGAGGCCATAGCCGGCAGCATCTGCTGCAGCACCTGCTGGCTGAGCCCGGTAGCCTGCGCGGCCTGGGCGGCGACGGCGCGCGACAGGTCCTTCGAGCCGAACAGGTGGCCGAGAATGCCATTGCCTTCATTGATGCCTTGCGGCGAAAAGGCTCTGGTGGCGTCCTCGAAATATTTGGCGTGCTGGCCGCTCGCCATCGCCGTCATGAAGGCGCCCATCCCGTAAGGATCGGCGGTGTTACGCTGCAGCCCTTGCGAGAAGGCGGGCAGCAGCGCCTGGATCGCTGCCTGGGTCTGCTGCATCGACAGGCCATATTGCTGAGCCAGCGCCTGCATGCCGGCGCCGTTCTGGGCTTGCGAAAAAATGTCGAACAGGGAAGGCATGGGGTCTCCTCCGCAATATCCTCACGGAGGAACCTAGTTCGTTTCCATCACCGATTGAAGCGGCTTTTGCCGAGCCGCTGTTAGGCGGCAGGCGAACGGCTAATAGGCGTATTCCATGAATACCGGCTCGATCGAGCCGCCCCAGCGTGTGTGATAGGCAGACAGCATCTCCTCGGCGCTGGTGGTGCCGCGCGCCACCACCTCGTCGAGGGTGTTGAGGAACGAGGTCTCGTCATAGCCGTCGCGGTTCTTCTTGCAGCGGTTCTTCAGCCCCATGCGCGAGATGGCGAGCACGTCGCGGGCGACGTCGCGCAAGGTGGCGTTGCGGAACGGCGCCGCAATGCCTTGCTCCGGCACCGCATTGCGCATCGCCAGAGCTTCCTTGTAGGTCCAACTCGATGTCAGCGCCTCGGCGGCCTCCAGCGCCGCCTCGTCGTAGAGCAGCCCGACCCAGAAGGCCGGCAGCGCGCAGATGCGTCGCCACGGCCCGCCGTCGGCGCCGCGCATTTCGAGGAAGCGCTTCAGCCGCACATCCGGGAAAAGCGTCGACAGGTGGTTGGCCCAGTCGCCCAATGTCGGTAGCCCGTCGGGCACTTCGCCGCGGGCGGCACCCGCCATGAACTGGCGGAATGTGTAGCGCGTCATGTCGTGATAGTGGCCGTCGCGAATGACGAAATACATCGGCACGTCGAGCGCCCATTCGACATAGTCGGCAAAGCCGAAGTCGGGTGCAAAGCAGAATTCCAGCATGCCGGAGCGCTGGTTGTCAGTATCGCGCCAGATGTCGCCGCGCCAGCTCTGGAGGCCGTTCGGGTGGCTCTCGGTAAAAGGCGAATTGGCGAACAGCGCCGTCGACAGCGGCTGCAGCTTCAGCGACACCTGCATTTTTCGCCGCATGTCGGTCTCGCTTTCGAAGTCGAGATTCACCTGGATCGTGCAGGTGCGGTACATCATGTCGAGGCCCTTCGATCCGACCTTCGGCATGTAGCGGGTCATGATCTCATAGCGCGACTTCGGCATTTTCGGCGTTTCGGCGAGCGACCATTTCGGGCTGCCGCCGAGGCCGAGGAAGCGGATGCCGAGGGGCTCGGCGATCTCGCGCACCTGCGCCAGATGCGCGTTGCCCTCGCGGCAGGTCTGGTGGATCGACTCCAGCGGCGCGCCGGAAAGCTCGAACTGCCCGCCCGGCTCCAGCGAGATCGCGCCCTGGCCGGTCGGCTCGACGAGGCCGATGATGCGGCCGGCATCCATGATCGGGTCCCAGCCGAGCTTTTGCTGCATGCCTTCCAGGATGGCGCGGATGCCGCGCTCGCCGCCATAGGGCACCGGCGCATTGCCGTCGACATAGAAGGGGAATTTCTCGTGCTCGGTGCCGATGCGCCATTTGTCGCGCGGCTTGTTGCCCGCGGCCAGGTAGCCGACGAGTTCGTCGATGCCTTCGATGGGACTGGTATCGGTTGTGTCGCGCGCCATGAAAAAGCCCTCCGCAGCGGCCGACCGACCGCCGGGCGCTAGATGGACGAAATGTCAGTAGCCGATCAAGCGAAAAATCCTGAGCCACGGCTCAACTGGATTTGATCTGCATGGCACGCCTTCCCTTCTCCCCTTGTGGGAGAAGGTGGATCGACGCGCTAGCGCCGAGACGGATGAGGGGTGTCCAGCGGAGTGAGACGTTGGTGCCTTCTGGAGCCCCCCTCATCCGTCGCCTTCGGCGACACCTTCTCCCACAAGGGGAGAAGGGAAGATCCTACCAGTCGCCGATCGTCGCCTGCATCACCGCGAGCGCCGCCACCGCCGCCGTATCGGCGCGCAGGATGCGCGGTCCGAGCGGGATGGCGGTGACGAAAGGCAACGCCCTCAGCATCTTGCGTTCGTCATCGGAAAATCCGCCTTCCGGCCCGACCAGCAGCGCGAGTTTTCTCTCCCGCACCTTCTGCAGGGCCGGCAGCGGATTGTTGGTTGAGGCGTCCTCATCGCAGAAGATCAGCCGCCGCTCCTTGTCCCAGCCGCCGAGCAGCCGCTCCAGCTTTTCCGCCTCGCGCACCTGCGGCACGGCCAGGATGCCGCATTGTTCGGCTGCCTCGACGACATTGGCGCGCAGCCGGTCGATGCCGGGCTTCGCCACCTGCGTATGCTGGGTGACGATCGGCTGGAGGATGCCGGCGCCCATCTCCACCGCCTTCTGCACCAGATAGTCGAGCCGGCCCTGCTTCAGCGGCGCGAAGCAATAGACCAGATCGGGCAGTGGCGGCTGCGGCCGCTGCAGGGAGAGCACCTTGAGCCGGACTGCCTTCTTGGATCTGGCGGCGATCGCCGCCGACCATTCGCCGTCGCGGCCGTTGAAAAGAAGAACCTTAGCGCCTTCGCCGAGCCGCAGCACATGCGCGAGATAGTGGCTCTGCTGTTGTCCAGCATCGAATTCGAGGCCTGGCCCGAGATCGTCCGGCACGAACAGCCGCTGCATCTTGTAGTTGGCGCGCATGGCCGAGCAATGGGCGAGGGCAGCGTTGCCGTCAAGTATCGGCGGACGGATGCCAGACCGGCGTGTAGCCTTGTCTCAGCACCGAAATGCTGGTGGCCGGCGTGAGCAGACGTAGCGGCCGACCGGCGAGACTGTCGAGGGCGATAGGGTCGGCATAACCCGCGAACGACCATCCGAGCACTTTGCCGGCACGGAGCGCATAGGCGGTGTCGTTGTCGGCCACCATCGAGCCATCGGGCAGGTTGCCAAGCTCCACTGCTGCGACGGCCGGTGGCCGGCCGCCTGACGCCAGCCGCTCCTTGTGCAGCCGCTTGTCGACCATCGGCGCGCGAGGTTCGGGAACGTCGAATGCCTCGCCGAAACGGCCCACGAA
>NZ_RZSC01000635.1:0-3404 GCF_003998155.1 Mesorhizobium sp. M1E.F.Ca.ET.063.01.1.1 | reverse complement strand
TTTATAAGCATTGCAGAGGCCGAACCCTTTCCGGGCAGCGCCAAAATCAAAGATCGGGCATCATCCTCACACCGCCGATGTTCACGTCGGCAGGCAGATCGCAATGGTTCGGGTGCAATCAGATGTGTCCCAAGCTCAGCTTGCCCGATCGATCGGCATCAGTATTCAGCAGCTTCAAAAATATGAGAACGCGAGGAACCGAGTAAGCGCGTCCATGATCTACGAGATTGGCAGGTCGCTGGGTGTGCCCGTCAGCCGCTTTTTCAACGGCCTTCCGGAAAATGTTGAGAGAACCTGCGAGGCTTCAGTTCTACCGGTCGATGAGCGAATTGACTTCATAGCCAGCGCTGAGGGACGGCACCTGATCGAGCGTCTTGTTCAACTCCCCCCACGAGTCCGCGCTCGCGTGTCTGCGCTGATCGGCGCAATCGGGGAAGAGGTGGCGATCTCTCGATGTGAACAAGGGGCTACATCACGATCAGCAAACCGGCGTTAGCTGATAGAAGGCGTTAAGGCTGCTTTGGAACACGAGATCAGAACCAGCCGTCCCCGTATTGCCTCAAGCCTAGGTGACTGAGGCAACGTTGTTTCGTTTTACCGGGACAAGCCGGGCGTTTAGGTGGGAAAATTTTGGCGCCACGCGCACCGCCACTCCCGGCGTACTCGGTCGGCCGACAAGCTCGACTCGATCGGTGGCGGAAGCGCGGCATTCTCGAAATCGAGGAGAGGGCCGTCGCCGGATACTATGAGTTCGCCGACTGGCCGTCTGTTCTCTTCATCGCCGACCACACATGCAAACGTTCGGCATGTCCAGGTCAGAGGAAGTTTTCCGCGTGTTCGGCGAGGTGGTCAGTGTAGACCAGCTAATCTATCTCACCCGTCGCCGTGCGACGATGTCGGCCATTCCTAAACTCGGGCGGTTCAATCGAAATTGTTGCTGCCTGCTCTTGAGATAAGTGGCATCGCGGATGACCGCTTCGCCTCATCGCTGACGTTTGAGGAACTGCGTCTTCTGCTGGGAGCGGACACTTGCAGCTGCGAATTTGAACTAGAACCGGGAACGCCGCTCTCCTTCATTCTGTAACGCTACCCTCCAAACGCTTAAGCGCCGCCAGCGCGTGCCGCGCGAAGCGATGAGCCCGGGTTCGGCCTCGAAGCCTTTCGACGTCGCTTCGATCCCCACAAGTCGCGACCGTATCGAACGCGAACTTCATTCCGTCCTCCCTGTGCGGGACTCGATGGTAGAACTGAGCATCGATCCCGTCGTCGATGAAGCGTCGTGATACCGCCAGGCAATCCGACGGATAGCCTGCCACGAAGTCCAAAGGCGGATACGCATCGACCCTCTCGGTCGGAATAAACCGATCGGTTAGTGCCTTTTGAATCTCGCTCAGGCAACCGACGACCAACTGAGCCGGCATTTCACGGAGCCGTACCCAAGCGAGCCGTGCTGCCTCGGCTTCTGTTGATCGCTTCGCCTCGATGGCGTAGATCAGAAACCGGATTGCGACGAGGCACGCTTCTTCCGACGTTGTTGGATCCACCGGCTCCAACTCGGCATGATGTCGACCGACAAACCGGGTCGCGGTCGCAAAGGCGCCCCATTCCTCCTGCGCAAACGGGTTTGTCCTGCTAGGCAGGCCTGTGAGCGGCCGCAGCAAGGCTGCGTCGGCAGCATCGCCAAACGATGCTACCTCCCTGGTAAGCCAGTCCAAGCTCGTTGAGCTCCTGATATCCGAAGCGCGCAGTGCTCGGCGATAGAGGCGTCGCCGCAACTCTTCGTCCAGACTGTAAATTTCCTCGCCATAGATGGAGTCGAACGGATGATCGAACATCCTCAAGCACAGCGAGAGAGCAAGGTCATGGTCGACGACATCTTCATCGTCAACAAGCACGGACGCCAGCTCGGCTTTGACCTGCTCCCGTGAACCCTCGGCCTCAACATCAAGTGCGCCGAGGATCTTCAGCGAGTCGACGATACTCGAATTGATGGCCCAGTTTGTCGGACTCACGTCGAGAGCCTGGATAGCTTCGATCAGGCGTTCAAGCACCTCCTGCGGCGCCCGACGCGCATAGCCAATTGAACCCAGCATGGCGAGTTGAACGTGGTATGGCTCCCACCGAAACCGCTCGCGAAATAGATAAATCAGTTGCTCGGCGAACTCACTATCGTTGCCATCGAAGAACACCCGACGCCCCTCCAGCAAGAAATGGAGTTGGCCCGAAGTCAGTTGCTCCACCTTGATCGGGAAGGCGCGCTCCTCTTTTGCTGCTCGTTCAAAGCCGCGCTGCGTTGATCGGGCAACCTCGGTAAAACCGATGGATTCGCCGAACCCGTAGTACGTCAGCGCGAAGCTTTGACTTCGGATCGGATATCGCTCTTCGCGAGCAAAATCTGCCCAACGGCCCCGCTCCGTCGCTAACCGACTGTCCATCTCCGCACAGAGCCTTAGGAAGATGTCGAGGCCAGATCCGCCGACGGCAAGGCGACCGATCGCGCGGAGCCTTGACTCTTCCGGATGCGTCCACTTGCGCCGGGTCTCGTCTTCCCAGCCGATCCGGACGGCATCCCCTTCTTTCGACAGCGCAAGCCGAGCCCCACGAATTTCCTCGACACAGGCTTCCGTCGCCTCGTTCAACAAATCCCATGCGCTCGAAGCTGCGATCGGACCAAAGTTTCCTCTCGCCGCATCGCCCAACAATGTCGAACTCGTCACCTCTGAAAGGACGCCTCGACAGACAGCCGCATCGTCGATCGCCGCAACGATGTCGCCGGCGATCGGCTCGAGGATCGGCGCTGCCAATCGCTGCCCGAAACATATGGGATCGCTTTCCGCCGTTCGTGCGAGGTCGATCGCCGCACACGCATTCAGCATCATCTCATGGGAGAACGACACCCGCCCCGTCCGTCGAGCCAGCAGGCCGGCCGCAAACAGCGCATCGCACTCAGCAAAGCCCAGGCCTTCAGCGCGCATGAAATCGTCGAAATTCGCCTCTGCCATCGAGAATGCGATCTGCGTATGCAGCGAGCTCGCGAGCCGCCTTAGGCCAAACGACCCAATCCGCGCGTGCCCAGCCAAACGCTTGCGGATGTATTGATCGATCAGAAGCAGGCGCGTGGCGTTGACCTTTAGATCACCGCCAATCTGCCCGACGAGAGCGGCCTCGATGCCTGATCCTACTGCCCTGAGCACCTCCAGAGAGACCGGGGTGAGTTGCCCTCCAACTGCTCGTGCAATTCGCTGCTTCAATTCCAAGCTCGGGCGCGGAACTGCCACGTCTCCGAGCCCAGCGAACCCGTCCGGCTTTGCATCTTGGCCGGTGATAACGAGCAGTGCCCCCATCCGTCTCGCCAGTGCCCGGACACCACGGAGCGCCTCCGGGGCCGCCGCTCCGAACTCGTT
>NZ_RZSC01000634.1:0-3406 GCF_003998155.1 Mesorhizobium sp. M1E.F.Ca.ET.063.01.1.1 | reverse complement strand
GCCTTCGCCGGTTGTGTCCAGTTGCCGATTGGAACAACGAATGACCGCTCGGCGATTTCTTTGCCAACCCCTTGCATCGATTTGGAAAACCCCTCCCCGGTAATTGTTGGCCAGCAGTCGTGCCTCGGATGTCTCGTGTAAGTGAGCAGGCCGGCTCCATCTTCGCGGCGCGGGCGGACGACGCCGGCCTTTGCAACTTGCGGGCCGCATCTTATCGTGGCGGCTTGAATCCATCGCCTCAGGCCGCCGAGTGAAACGATGCCGAGAACGATAAGGACGCTGACCGCCGGCGAGGTGGAAACGCTCGTCGACTGGGCGGCGGGGGAGGGCTGGAATCCAGGCATCGACGACGCCGCCGCGCTGCGCGCGGCCGATCCGGAAGGGTTCATCGGCGCCTTTGCCGGCGGCGAGATGGTGGCCGGCATTTCGGCCGTCGCCTACGGCTCGGGCTTCGGCTTCATCGGCCTTTACATCTGCCGGCCCGACCGGCGCGGCGAAGGCCATGGCAAGGCGGTATGGGATGCCGGCATGGAACGGCTCGGCGACCGTATCATCGGCCTCGACGGCGTGGCCGAGCAACGGGCCAACTACCAGCGCAAGGGGTTCGCGCCCGCCTATCAGACCGTCCGCTTCAGCGGTCGTCCGGTCGGACTGGCCGGGCGCAGCGACATCCTGCCCGTGATGGCCGCGAGCACAGCCGGGATCCTGGCTTACGACCGCCAGTGCTTCCCGGCGCCACGAGAGGCCTTCCTGCGGGAATGGCTGCAGCCGCCTCGGATTGCGCTCATGTCCGCAGGTTCGGCCGGCATTGCCGGCTTTGGCGTGGCGCGGAGATGCCGGGAGGGATTCAAGGTCGGGCCGCTGTTCGCCGACGACATGGACATAGCCCTGGCGTTGGTGGCGGAACTGGCGGGCAAAGCGGCGGGCGAAGCGCTGCATATCGACGTGCCGGCCACCCAGTTCGGATTCACCGCCATGCTTCAGGCTGCCGGCATGGTTGCGGGCTTCACCACGACCCGCATGTACAAGGGCGGCAAGCCTGGCAACGCACCGACGAAGGTTTTCGGCATCACAACGCTGGAACTGGGGTGATCCAGGGCCGAAGGACCAGACCTGTTGGGATCATTGCCTGTTGGGATCATTGTTTGTCCGGCGTGGTGCATGCGGCATGACTTCCGGACATGGTTGGCATGTGCTCGCGGCGGCGTTTCGTGGAGGTTATCGAATGGCTGGCAGGACGGTCCTGATCGCGGGCGGCGCCGGAGGGATGGGTTTCGCGACCGGACTTCGCCTCGCGGCAGACGGCGAGCGGATCGCGCTCGCCGACCTTCCTGGCCTCAAACTCGACGAGGCCGTGGCAAGGATTACCGCGACAGGCGCGAAAGCGATCGGCTTGCCGCTCGACATCCGCTCCGTTGCTGCCTGCCGCGAAGCGGTGGACAAAGCCCGTGAGTGGGGAGGTGGCCTGGACATTCTCGTGAACGCCGCTGGCGTCTGGCTGGAGGGGCCGGCCAGCGACGTCCAGGAAGCGCAATGGGACTTGGTGCTGGACGTCAACCTCAAGGGCGCGTTCTTCCTGATCTCGGCCGCCATTCCGCATCTGTCGGCGGCGCAAGGCGTCGTCATCAACATTGCGTCCGACGCCGGCATCGTCGGCAATAACGGCGCGGCGGTCTATTGCGCCTCCAAGGGCGGGCTGGTGCTTTTGACCAAGGCTCTCGCGCTGGAACTTGCCCCGCACGGCATCAGGGTCAACGCCGTCTGTCCCGGCGACACGGCGACGCCGATGATCGAGTATCAGGCGAGGACCTATGGCGGAAATGACCCGGACGGTTACAAGCGGAAGCTTCTGGGGCACTACCCGCAATGGGAAAGAGCTCGCTTCATCACCGTGGAAGAGATCGCTTCCTTCATCCACTATCTTTGCCAGCCTGGCGCGGCGCCGATCACCGGAGCGGTGCTTCCGATCGATTTCGGCGTCAGCGCCGGATACTGAGTGGCAGGGGCATCGGCTTCGTCGCCTGGAGGGTTCATGGTCGTGTTTCGCAAATCCCGCACGGCGCTGGTGACCGGCGCGGGCGCCGCCGACGGCATCGGCGTCGCCGTCGCGCGCGCTCTTGGCGAAGCCGGGCTTGCCGTCGCGATCACCGCTTCGTCGCAACGTGTCGAGCAACGCGCCGAGGAGCTGCGGGCCGACGGGCTCGACGTTCGTGCGGTCGTGGCCGACCTGACGCGCGCGGCGAATGTCGAGCGGCTATGCTCGGAGGTCTGCGAGGTCGATATCCTCGTCAACAATGCCGGGATGGGCACGGTGGCCCAGCCGGCGCTGCAGCGGCGATTTCTCGACCTCAGCGAAAGCGACTGGGACCGGGGCATCGATGTCAGCTTGAAGACCGCGTTTCTTAGCACGCGCGGATTCCTGGCCGGCATGGTTCAGCGCCGCCATGGACGCGTGGTCAACATGGCCTCGGTCACCGGACCTTACGTCTCCAATGAAGGCGATGCCGCCTACTCGGCCGCCAAGGCGGGCATGGTCGGCCTCACCCACGCGCTTGCGCTGGAGGTCGGCCGCAGCGGCGTCACCGTCAACGCCGTGGCGCCGGGCTGGATCGCCACCGGCGCCTCGACGCCGGAAGAGCTCGTCGCCGCGCAACAAACGCCGCTTGGACGCGCCGGCACACCGCAAGAAGTCGCCGCCGCGGTCCTGTTCCTGGCCTCAGACGGGGCAAGCTACGTCAACGGCGCGGTTCTCGTCGTGGATGGCGGCAACATCCTGCAGGAGCGCAAGGGCTGACCACGAAGGTCAGCCCTCGGCCGTATCCGCCACTGCGTCCGGCACCACCACCAGCTTGCCGACGAAGTCCTTGGCCATGAAGTCTGTCTGGGCGCGGTGGAAGTCCGACAGTTTGTAAACGCCGCCGACCAGCGGCTTGATCTTCTTTTCCTCGATGTAGCGGACGATGCGGCGGAAATCCGCCCGCGTGCCCTGGCTCGAGCCGTGAAGCTGCAACTGCTTCAGATACATGGTGCGTAGATCGAGCTGCACCACCGGTCCCGCGATGGCGCCGGCGGTGGTGTAGCGGCCTTCGGGTCTGAGAATGCGCAACAGATCGTTGAAGATGGCGCCGCCGACAAGATCGGCGACCACGTCGATGGGCTGGCCGCCGGTCGCCTCGTTGACGGCGGCCGGCAGGTCGGCCACGCCGCGCGTGATCACCTTTTCGGCGCCGATGTCGAGCACGGCCTGCTCCTTGCCCTTGCCGGCGATGGCATAGGGAATGGCGCCGCGCGCCCGTGCCAACTGGACAATGCCGGAGCCGACGCCGCCGGAGGCGCCCGTGACCAGCACGCGCTCGCCGGCTCTCAAGCCCGCGCGCTCCAGCATCTGCTCGCCGGTGAGATAAGC
>NZ_RZSC01000633.1:0-3408 GCF_003998155.1 Mesorhizobium sp. M1E.F.Ca.ET.063.01.1.1 | reverse complement strand
AGGGCGCGGGTTGCCGTCCCCGCCGATCTCGGGGGCATGGTCGACGGACTGCTTTCCAGATCCGCTCTGGGTATGCTGGGTCTTGCTCGCAAGGCCGGAGCGGTCGTTCTTGGCGCCGCCAAGGTGGAGGCTGCCGTGCGCGACGGGCAGGCGCTCTTCGTGCTGCACGCTACCGAAGCCTCGGACGATGGCGTCCGCAAGATCAGTCAGGCGCGGCGGGCAACCGTCCATCTCGGCGGCCCGGCTATCCCTGCCTACAAACTTTTACCCGAAGCCGAGTTGAGCTTGGCATTGGGGGGTACAAATGTGATACATGCTGCCGTCCTCGCGCAGGACGCGGGTAAGGCGGTTCAGAAGCGCATGGTTGCGCTCGACCGGTATCGGGGCGGAACCCCGGACGATTTGGCAATGCTTGCGGCCGTTGCTGACGAAGATGATGCCGCAGAGGATATGGAATGAACGATACGAAATCGGGCGACGACAAGACGTTGAGCGTTACGCCGAAGAAGACCTTGACGCTGAAGCGCCCCGGCCTCGAGCAGGGCACCGTGCGCCAGAATTTCTCGCATGGCCGTACCAAGTCGGTCGTGGTCGAGACCAAGAAGCGCAAGTTCTCGCTGCACGGCGACAAGCCGGAGCCGGTGGCGCCGTCGGTCTTCACGCCGAAGCCCGCAGCCGCGGCACCTGCCCCTGCCGTGCAGGAAGCGCCGAAGGCGCCGCCCCCGCAGCCGGAACGCTCCGGCATGGTGCTGAACGAATTGTCGCGCGGCGAGATGGAAGCCCGTCGCAGGGCGCTCGAAGGCTCCAAGGCGCGTGAGGTCGAGGACCGCCAGCGCGCCCAGGAAGAGGCCAAGCGCCGCGCCGAGGAAGAAGAGCGCCGCAAGCGCGAGCGCGAGGAATCCGCGCGTCGTCAGGCCGAGGAAGAGGCTCGCCTCCAGGCCGAGGCCGAGTCGCGTCGCCGTGCCGAGGAAGAGGCCCGCCGCCGCGCGCCGGTGGCCGCGGATAGTGCCGCGGCCGATGAAGACGAGGAAGTCAAGCCGAGGCGTACCGGCGCTGGTGCTGGTGCCGGTGCGCCGGCCCGCCGTCTCGCCACGCCCGAAGTGGCGCGTCCGGCCAAACCCACCAAGGGTGAGGAAGACCGCCGCCGCGGCAAGCTGACGCTGAATTCCGCGCTTTCCGACGAGGACGCGCGCGGCCGTTCGCTGTCCTCGATGCGCCGCCGCCAGGAGAAGTTCAAACGCGCGTTGCACAACGAGCCGCGCGAGAAAGTCATGCGCGAAGTGATCCTGCCCGAAACCATCACCATCCAGGAACTGGCGCAGCGCATGTCCGAGCGCGCCGTGGACGTGGTCAAGTTCTTCATGAAGCAGGGCCAGATCCTGAAGCCGGGCGACGTCATCGACGCCGACACGGCCGAACTGGTCGCTTCGGAATTCGGCCACACGGTCCGTCGCGTTGCCGAGTCCGACATCGAGGAAGGCCTGTTCAACATCGCCGACCGTCCGGAAGACCTGGTGTCGCGTCCGCCTGTCGTGACGATCATGGGCCATGTCGACCACGGCAAGACCTCGCTGCTCGACGCCATCCGCAATGCCAATGTCGTCTCCGGCGAGGCTGGCGGCATCACCCAGCATATCGGCGCCTACCAGGTCGAGAAGAACGGTCAGAAGATCACCTTCATCGACACGCCCGGCCACGCCGCCTTCACGGCCATGCGCGCCCGCGGCGCCCAGGTCACCGACATTGCCGTGCTGGTGGTTGCGGCCGACGACAGCGTGATGCCGCAGACGATCGAATCGATCAGCCACGCCAAGGCGGCCGGCGTGCCGATCATCGTGGCGATCAACAAGATCGACAAGCGCGACGCCGACCCGCAGAAGGTGCGCGCGGAACTCCTGCGCCATGAAGTGTTCGTCGAATCGATGGGCGGCGAGGTGCTGGACGTCGAAGTGTCGGCGATCAAGGGCACCAACATCGACAAGCTGCTCGAGGCGATCCTGCTGCAGGCCGAGATTCTCGACCTCAAGGCCAACCCCGACCGTACCGCCGAAGGCGCGGTCATCGAGGCCAAGCTCGACAAGGGCCGTGGTCCCGTCGCTACCGTTCTGGTGCAGACCGGCACGCTGATGCCGGGCGACATCATTGTCGCCGGCAACGAGTGGGGCCGTGTCCGCGCGTTGGTCAACGATCGCGGCGAGCACGTGCCGGAAGCGCCGCCGGCAATGCCGGTCGAGGTGCTCGGCCTCCAGGGCACGCCGCAGGCGGGCGACCGCTTCGCCGTCGTCAACAACGAGGCGCGCGCGCGTGAAATCACCGAGTACCGCCAGCGCCTGGCGCGCGAAAAGGCGGTGGCCAAGCATGCCGGCCAGCGCGGCTCGCTCGAGCAGATGATGTCGCAGTTGCAGACGAGCGGGCTCAAGGAATTCCCGCTGGTCATCAAGGGCGACGTGCAGGGTTCGATCGAGGCGATCAATGCCGCGCTCGAAAAGCTCGGCAACGACGAGGTGCGGGCGCGCATCGTGCACGCCGGCGCTGGCGGCATCACCGAAAGCGACGTCTCGCTCGCCGAGACTTCGGGTGCGGCGATCATCGGCTTCAATGTCCGCGCCAATGCTCAGGCGCGTGCCGCAGCGGCCGCCGCGGGCATCGAGATCCGCTACTACTCGATCATCTACAACCTCGTCGATGACGTGAAGGCGGCGCTTTCCGGCATGCTCTCGCCGGAGCGGCGCGAGACCTTCATCGGCAATGCCGAGATCCTCGAGATCTTCGACATCTCGAAGATCGGCAAGATCGCCGGCTGCCGCGTCACCGAAGGCAAGGTCGAGCGTGGCGCGGGTGTCCGCCTGATCCGCGACAATGTCGTCGTCCATGAAGGCACGCTGAAGACGCTCAAGCGCTTCAAGGACGAGGTTTCGGAAGTGCCGGTCGGCCAGGAATGCGGCATGGCCTTCCAGAACTACGAGGACATGCGCGTCGGCGACGTCATCGAGTGCTTCCGCATCGAGATGGTGACCCGGACGCTCTAAATTCGGATATATTTGTCGAGATGACCGGCGGCGGCCGAAAGGCTGCCGCCCAAAGCCTTATATTTCATAGTTGAGACATGTGGCGCGGTCCCATCCCGCGCTTCACGATTTCAGGACTGAAGAAAATGCCCCGTTCTACAACATCAGGCCCTTCCCAGCGCATGCTGCGCGTCGGCGAGCAGGTGCGCCATGCGCTGTCCGAAACCCTGCAGCGCGGCGAGATCATCGATCCGGTGGTCGAGAACGCCGTCGTCTCGGTCTCCGAGGTGCGCATGTCTCCGGACCTCAAGATCGCCACCGCTTTCGTCTCGCCGCTTGGCGCCGGCGACGCCGGTGCCAAGCGGCGAGACGAAAGCGGTGGCGATCTTGAGGTCCGGAG
>NZ_RZSC01000632.1:0-3411 GCF_003998155.1 Mesorhizobium sp. M1E.F.Ca.ET.063.01.1.1 | reverse complement strand
GGTCCGGGCCGTCGATGCAGAGGAATTCAGCCACCTGCTGCATCACCAGCAGGCCGCCGGCGTCCGCGATTGTGACCGGGTCGATCGCTGCGGCCGGCACGCTGCTGCCGACGCGGATGGTGGCGCCCGGCGTCGCTTGAGCGCGGGCAAGCGAGGGCGCGGCGCCAAAACCGGCGGCCATGCCGATGCGGCCGAGAAGCGGCAGCGACAGGCCGAGCAGGCTGCCGTGGCGCACGAATTCGCGGCGGCTGACGCGGCCGTCGATAAGGCCATCGATGAGGTGGTTTTCGAGCGGCGTGCGGTTGCGCCGGATGAGATCGAGAATGCGGTAGTTCTTGCTCATGGGTCTGAACCCTTTCCCCAGTTCTTGTGGTTGGCGAGTGCGTTACAGTTGACGGTTCCGTGGAGTTCTCCTGTCCCGGCCATCGTCAAGAATTTCTGTCGATCGAACTGTAGCATGCAGGTTGATCCGGTCCATCCGCTCCTTGAGGGGGGAAGGTCAGATTTTCTTGATGCATGCCTTGTCCGGTCTCGCGGTCCGATCGAAATCGCGGCCGCTTCTTCTACTCGGTCTGTCGCCTCCTTTCCTTTGACGGTCTCCTGGTTCAGTTCAGCGGCAGCCGGCGATAGGTGCCGGGCTTCGCCGGGTCGTGATACTTGTTGCAGGGCCCGTTCTCGACGAAGTCGCGATGGCAGGCAGCGAGCCTGTCGCAAGACAGCGTTACGCCGAGGCCATAGCCTTCCGGCACCGGCACGGTGTTGTTCTTCGGCGCGAACGGCCCTTCCTCGATCACGTCCATCGGCTGCATGCGGAACAACGACTGGTTGGGCTCTCTGATCCAGCCGAGTGCTGAGCAAAGATGCAGGTAGCAGGCGCTGCCGATGCCGGTGTCGCCGCTGTAGCACCAGTAATCGATGCCGGAATGCTCGCAGGCGCCGATGAAGCGCAGCATGCGGACGATGCCGCCATGTGCTGTCGGATTGCCGACAAACGCGTCCGGCACTTTGAGATCCATGGCGCGCGCGATGTCGATATTGTGGGTCGAGAACGGGATCGACGTGTGGCGCCGCAGCTCGCGCATTTCCTCGATGGTTGCGACCGGATCCTCCCAGTTGCGCACGCCGAGGTCTTCCAGCGGCCTCGCCAGCTGCCTGGCGGTGGCGAGCGAATAGGCCTGGTTGGAATCGATGCGGATCATCGCATCGTCGCCGAGCTTGTCGCGGATCAGCTCGACCATCTTTAGCGAGACTTTCGGATCCTGCGTCGAGAACTTGCCCTCGAAGAAGGTCGTGCCGTGGCGCTCGTGGAGTTCGACGCAGTAATCTGCGACCGCTTCCGGCGTCTTCTCGCCCTTCACCTTCGACCCGTCGCCGCGCAGCGAGAAATAATCGGTGAAGGGGATATCCTTGCGCACCGCGCCGCCGAGCAACTGGTAGAGCGGCTGCTTCCAGGCCTTGCCGCGCAGGTCCCACAGCGCCATTTCGATGGCGCCGAAGGCCATGATGCGGATGCGGTCGTTGATCGACTGCACGCCGGTCCAGAAGGGCAGGCAGACTTGCTCCGCGCCGGCGATGTCGAAGGCGTCACGGCCGGCGAGCCTGGGTGCCAGCACATCGTCGATGACGGCAGCGGCCGCCGGCGTCGGTGCCTCGCCGAGACCGACAAGCCCGTCCTCCGTCTCGACCTCGACGATGGTGGGCGAGAAGCCGTCGAGCTCGCCGAACACCCAGACGTAGGGCGCTTCGAGCCTGTAGTTGATCGGCGTTGCCCTGACGCGCCTGATCTTCATCTCAGCCGATCTCGAAGAAAGGCTTGCCGAGCAGGTCCGGCACGACATCGATGCCGAGGCCGGGTCCATCGGGAATGCCCATGCGGCTGCCCGTCACGGGCGGCTTGTTGGAGGCGGTGCGCACCGTCACCCATTCGTGGAAGGCGATCGCATGCAGCCGGCGCTCCTCCGGCGTCGACAGCGACAGATGCGCCATGGCGGCGGTGTCGATCTCGGCGCCGCCGGTATCCTCGACCGTGATCATGAAGCCGAGATCGACCGCAACGTCACGGATCTGGCGGGTCTGCGTCACGCCGCCCAGCCGCGAGATCTTCAGCGTCAGCCCGTCGGCCGCGCCGCGGCGATGGATTTCCAGCATCTCCTGCAGCGAGGTAACGGACTCATCCAGCACCATCGGCTTGTCGAGCATGCGGCGCACCGACATGTTCTCCTCGATCGTCGTGCAGGGCTGCTCGAACGTGTAGTCGATGCCGCGTGTTGCGTCGGCGAACTGGCGCGCCTGGTAAGGCGTCCAGCCGGCATTGGCGTCGCAGAAGATCACCGTGCCCTTCGGCACGGCCGCGGCCACCGCGGTGACGCGCTCGATGTCGTCGCGCACATTGCCGCCGACCTTGACCTGCAGCCGGTGGTAGCCTTCGGCGACGATCTTCTTGGCAAGTGCCGCCATCTGGTCGACCGTGCCGTGGGTGACGACCCTGTAGAGCTCCGCCGTCTCGCTCTCGCGGCCGCCAAGCATCGTCACCAGCGGCACGTCGGCGGCACAGGCGGCGAGATCCCAGCACGCCATGTCGAGCGCGGCCTTGATGTAGGGATGGCCCTTGAACACCGTGTCCATCAGCCTGCCGATGCCGGCAAGCCCGCGCGGGTCGTGGCCGATGAGATGCGGCGCGATTTCCGGCACGCCCGCACGCGTTCCCGCCGGAAACGCGGCCGAGTAGAAATTGCCGAGCGGCGCCATCTCGCCCCAGCCGGTCACACCTGTGTCGGAAGTGATGGCGACGATCACCGCGTCGAAACAGTCGGCGACCCGCCCCTTCGACATGCGGTAGGGCCCGTCCACGAAGGGCTGCACGACATGGTAGGCTTTTATGCTCTTTATCTTCACGTTGGTGTCCGTTGTCAGCGAGGGAATGGTCAGGCGCCCTTCGACCCACGCTTTTCAAGGCCGCGCGCGTAGGCAAGCAGCTCTTCGAAATCGAGGTCGATATGCTCGCGCGCGTGGCGCTGGGCGGCGCGCATGTCCGAGCCCTTGAGCAGCGCCACATAAGTCTCGTGCACGTCTTCTGCCGGCACCGGCTCGTTGCGGGCCCGCTGATGCAGGGCGAAATACATTTGCAGGCGACTGGTCAGCCGCTGCCAGGTCTCGAGCAGCACCGAATTGTCGGCCCATTCGTAGATCAGCCCATGCAGTTGTAGCGCCGTCTCGATCTGGCGCGTGGTGTCGAGCGCGCGCGTCGCCGCTTTGACCGTTTCATGGCGGCGGTCGAGCTCGTCGAAGAAGCGCTGGTCGCGCAGCGGCCAGGCGAGCTCGATGGCGAACTCGTCGAGCACCTTGTTGAGCGAATAGACGTCGATGATGTCCTTGGCGGCGACGTCGATGACGAAAGTTCCGGCATAGGGG
>NZ_RZSC01000631.1:0-3418 GCF_003998155.1 Mesorhizobium sp. M1E.F.Ca.ET.063.01.1.1 | reverse complement strand
GCCTCCCCCTCCCCCTTGAGGGGAGGGTGGACAGCCGCCGAAGGCGGATGGACGGGAGGGGTCATCGCGGCAGTGCTCGACGTGAGACGACCCCGCCCGCCTCGCTTCGCGAGGCACCCTCCCCTCAAGGGGGAGGGGGACCTTTGGCGGATTTCCACCGCCGCTATCGGCTGATAGGCTGGCTCATCCCGGGAGGAGACGGCGATGGCGATCAAACTCGACGAGCTCATGAACGCCACGAATCTGCGCGGGCGCGGAGGCACCTTCATTGCCCCGATGGACGGCAGGGCGCATGTCTCGGGCGATCGCTCGGTGTCCTTGCTCGACAAGACCATTCCGGAACTGTTTTCCGACACGGTGAGCAAATACGCCACGCTCGATGCCGCCGTGTTCGTCGGCCAGGACAAGCGCTTCACCTGGAGCGAGTTGTCGGACACGGTCGACGCTTTAGCCGCCGGCTTCCTGGCGCTCGGGCTGGAGAAGGGCGACCGGGTCGGCATCTGGTCGCCGAACCGCTGGGAATGGCTGGTGACCCAGTTCGCCACCGCCCGCATCGGCCTCATCCTGGTCAACATCAACCCGGCCTACCGGCTGACCGAGCTGGAATATGCCCTCAACAAGGTTGGCTGCAAGGCGCTGGTGACCGCCGTCAGCTTCAAGACCTCCGACTATCTCGGCATGATCGAGACGCTGGCGCCTGAGATCGCCACGGCCGAACCCGGCGAGCTCAAGGCCAAAAAACTGCCGGCGCTGAAGATCGTCATCCGCATGGGCGACGACAACTCGCCCGGCATGTTCAATTTCGGCGATGTGCTGGCCATGGCCGGCCGCGACGAGCATGACAGCCTCGACCGCATCTCCGAAAGCCTGAAGCCGAATGACGCCATCAACATCCAGTTCACGTCCGGCACGACAGGCGCGCCGAAAGGCGCGACGCTGACCCACGCGAACATCGTCAACAATGGCAATTTCGTCACCTCGGCAATCAGACTCACCGTCGACGACCGGCTCTGCATCCCGGTGCCGCTCTATCACTGCTTCGGCATGTCGATGGGCACGATGGGCTGCGTCACCAAGGGCGCGACCATGGTCTTCCCGGGCGAAGGTTTTGACGCCGGCGCGACGCTCAAGGCGATCGCGCAGGAGCGCTGCACCGGCGTTTACGGCGTGCCGACCATGTTCGTCGCCATGCTCGACCATGCCGATTTTTCGACCTTCGACCTCACCAGCCTGCGCACCGGCATCATGGCCGGTTCGCCATGCCCGATCGAGGTGATGAAGAAGGTGGTGTCGCTGATGAATATGCGCCAAGTGACCATCGCCTACGGCATGACCGAGACCAGCCCGGTTTCGTTCCAGAGCAGCGTCGACGATCCGCTGGAAAAGCGCGTCTCCACCGTCGGCCGCATCCATCCGCATGTCGAGGTGAAGGCGATCGGCGCCGACGGCGCCACCGTCGCGGTCGGCGCGCCGGGTGAGCTCTGCACGCGCGGCTATTCGGTGATGAAGGGCTATTGGGACGACGCGGAGAAGACCCGCGAGGCGGTCGATGCCGACGGCTGGATGCATACCGGCGACCTCGCCACCATCGACGCCGAGGGATATTGCAACATCGTCGGCCGGGTGAAGGACATGGTCATCCGCGGCGGCGAGAACGTCTATCCGCGTGAGGTCGAGGAATTCCTCTACCGCCATCCCAAGGTCAAGGAAGTGCAGGTCTTCGGCATTCCCGACGACAAATATGGCGAGGAGCTCTGCGCCTGGATCGTGCTGAAGCCCGGCCAGATCGCCACAGAGCAGGAGATCAAGGCCTTCTGCGCCGGCCAGATCGCCCACTATAAAGTGCCGCGCTACATCCGCTTCCGCACCGAGTTGCCGATGACGGTAACCGGCAAGCCGCAGAAGTTCTTGATGCGCCAGGCGATGATCGAGGAACTGGGGCTGGTGGCGCAGAAGACGGCGTGAGAGGTGCTCCCCACACGCTTTTCCGCCAAGTTCGCCGAAACGCGCGGCGTTTGGGGGCTTGAATGACTGGTATCGCACGGTCGCCGACTTCCTACGCGATGCCACTGGCCGCCCTGGTGATGGCCGTCGTGGTCAGAGCCAGCGGTCTCTCGGTGGACGAAGGTTCGCTGAACGTCAGGATTCTTGTCGGGGCGCTTTCGTGCGCGATCATGTTCACCACCATTTTCGTGGTGCTCGACCACGCCGAGGCAGTGGCCCGGCGCGTGGGGGAGCCGTACGGAACGCTGGTGCTGACCTTTGCCGTGACGGCAATCGAAGTGTCGATCATCGTTTCCATAATGCTGCATGGAGCGAACAATCCGACGCTGGCACGTGAGTCCGTTTTCTCGACGGTGATGATCACCTCCACCGGCGTTGTCGGCACCTGTCTCACGCTTGGCGGCTGGCGTCATCGCAAGCAGGCAATCGTTCGCCAAGGGACCAGCGCGTATCTGGCGGTTCTGGTCGCGCTGACCGTCATGACGCTTGTTCTGCCAACCTACACTCAAACGACGGATCCCGGCACGTTTTCGGCAGCTCAGCTTGGTTTTGTAAGCGTCCTTTCGGTGCTGCTCTATGCAAGTTTCGTGTTCGCCCAGACTGTCCGCCACCGGGACGACTTCGTCCAGGAACAGGCGCACGACGTTTCGACGCGAACTGCCTCTCATGAAAGCGTTTTTGTCGGCATTCTGCTGCTGTTGAGCGGGCTGATCGGAATTGTCATGCTCGCCGAGCAGGTCGCAGCAAGTGTCGAGGACACGCTCGTTGCCTACCAGGTGACCCAGGCGGACAGCATCGTGGGAGCGTTGATCGCGGGGCTGGTTTTGATGCCGGAGGCCATTTCGGCGGTTCGCGCTTCACTCAACAATGAGCTGCAGCGCGGTTTGAACGTTGCGATGGGTTCGGCTTGCGCTACGATCGGTTTGACCATACCGGCGGTCGCCCCCGCCAGCCTGCTGACGGGCAGAGGCTTGACCTTGGGGCTCCCGTCGGCTGACGCGGTCCTTTTGGTCCTGGCGCTTTTCATATGCAGCGTAAGCTTTAGTAACGAAAGAACGACATTCTTGACAGGCATGGTTCATATTGTCGTATTTTTTACTTTCGTATTTTTGATATTTATACCATGAAAGCTTTGGTGCGAGCTAATTTAGCAATCGGACGCAGGGATGGGACGGCGACCGGCAGGAAGTCGCTATCCGACTTGTCTGCGTTCCTCAAAGCGTCGCTAGCCGCGAATTCGGCATGGTCTTTCCATAGGCTCGGCGCAGCGTCGCCTTCTCCTCCAGCGCGACGATGACACGTGCGGCAAAATCGGTCTTGTACATCTCCGCGAGCCGTGCCAGTCCGCCTGGCGTGAAGACATTGATCTCCAGAAGTTTGTCGCCGACGATGTCGAGTCCAACCAGAAACATGC
>NZ_RZSC01000630.1:0-3424 GCF_003998155.1 Mesorhizobium sp. M1E.F.Ca.ET.063.01.1.1 | reverse complement strand
GATGAGCGACTATGGCGCGCGCCTGGCCTGGATATTCAGCTCCGCCGACGAAAACGATCGGATCTGCCTGGAGACTTATGCCTCCATACCGATCTCGCAAACTCACAACTAATGAAACGAAGCCAGATTATGGAAATCAAGACGGACGACTACCGCGTGTGGACTGAGGGAAGCGATATATTTTTCGACGGTGCAATGCGGCTTGCCAGTTCCGAGGCCGGTGCGCCGATCACGGCTTTGGCGACCAGTGTTCTTGCCTCAAATCCCGCTTCCATCACGCTCAATTTGAAGGACCTTCACTTTCTCAACTCGTCCGGTATCAACCTGCTGGCGAAATTTACCATCGAGGTGCGCAAGCATCCCGATGTTCGACTCGTCGTGCGTGGAACGCCCGACATCCCTTGGCAATCGAAATCATTGCCGAATCTGAAGAAGCTGCATCCCGCCTTGGTGCTTTTGATGGACTAACCGAGTTGTCCGTCAGTCAACCTCTTCACCGGGGCTCAGTACGAAGACCCGCTGGCAAGAACGCTCGGCGATAGCTACCCCGGCGAGCAGTGCCGCAGGATCGGACCTAAGGGCGCAGGGGGTCTCCTGTTCACCGCAACGACCTGATCGAGATCCGGAATGATCGCCCCGAGCACCAGAAGGCCCACAGCGGGGCGGCAGCTGCCGCCTTTTCGCGCAAGCTCGCCGATAGGCCACCGACCGTCCGCGAACCCTGTTCGCAAGGGCGTGTCTGCGTAGGCCAAGCCTCCCTCTGTCGCCAATCCCTCATTGAACGGGAGTGTTATTGTTAACGGTTGCGCGCTAAGGTAGCGATCGGGCGAGGGGTGCCGTCACCAATGACGACTGTTAGATCGTTTTGTGGGCGCCCATGTTTTGGAACAAACGCTTTGTCCGAGTTGCAGTAGGGTTCCTGCTGCTGGTTGCCGCAGTTCTTGCTCTCTTGCCTGGACTCACGGGATATACCAGCCTCGACGGCACCATCAATGCGCGTTTCGCCGAGATCTCGGCCCCGATCGAGGGCACCGTGCTGCAGACGCCGCCGAAAACCGGCACGCACCTGCCAGAAAATGCAGTACTGCTGACGATCCGGAACGAGCGGGTGAATCGCGCCGTCGAAACATCGCTGGCCGCGGAACTTGAGACCACGCGGAACAGGGTGCAGGCGCTCGAAAATCAGCGCAGCGAGTTGGAGGCGCTGCGTGCCAGATTGGGCCGACGCTTCGATGCCTATAGCAAGGCGATGATCAACAGCATCGAACAGCAGATTGCGATTTCACGTCAACGCATCACGATGCTGGCGGCCCGGCGATCGGCGAGTGCGGCGGAACTCCAGCGCAATTCCGCGCTGATAGCGAGGGGCGTCGTTTCGCAGAGCAGTGTCGACGAGGCGCAAGCGACAGAGATCGCGGCCTCGGCGGAGGTCGAAGTCGAACACCTGACCCTGAAACGGCTGGAGCGGCAGCTGGAGGCGATGCGGCAAGGCGTTTTTCTCGAGGACGGGCAAAACGACGTTCCTTACTCGCACCAGCGGCAGGACGAGTTGGCGATCCAGATCGCCGATCTCGATGCGCGTGCCGCAGAAAGCCGCACCCGTCAGGGCGAGATTTCCAAGCAGCTGGCAGAGGAGGCGCGACGGGTCGACAGCCTTGAACGCGCGGTCATGACAATGCCCTTCAACGGCGTAATCTGGCGTAACAACGTCGTTGCGGGAGCCAACGTCGTCGCCGGAAACGAACTGCTGCGCGTGCTCGATTGCCGCGACCTTTTCGTGGATATTCTGGTTCCCGAGGTCGATTTCGACCAGATCTATCCGCGCCGAGCCGCGGACGTCCGCATCCTCGGGACTGATAATGTCATTGACGGTGAGGTCACTTCGGTTCGTGGCAATTCGGCGGTGGTAGAGGAGCCGACACTCGCGGCGATGCCTCCAAGCGGCAGAGGGCGCAACGCCCGGATCAGGGTGGCGCTCGCAAACTCGTCTCTCAACACCGACTACAGCAATTTCTGCCATGTCGGGCGGTCGGTCCAGGTCCGCTTCCACACGCGCAGCTTCACGATGGCCCAGTGGCTGACGAGGCTATGGTTCAGTATCTGGTAGCGCTGGCGCCGACCTTTCTGGTCGCGGCATTCTTCCTCATCTTCGTCCAAGGCTGGTCGCGGTACCAGACCTGGGCGCGCACCGTCACCTGCGCAATCGTTTTCGCGGTCGCTGTCCGGTATCTGTGGTGGCGTCTCACCGATACCGTGCTGCCCTATCCCGATGATGGCCTCGATTTCTATTGGGTGTGGTTTCTCTATGGCATCGAACTGCTCGCATTCTTCGACATAACGCTCTTCCTCATCATCATGAGCCGGTATGTCGACCGCAGCGCCCAAGCGGATGCGCTCGCAAGCGATTTCTTCCGCCGGCCTCGGCAAGAGCTTCCGACGGTCGACGTCTTCATCCCGACCTACAACGAACCATTGGACGTGCTCGAGCGAACCATCATTGGCGCGCTCGGCCTCCACTATCCCGGGGAAAAGCTGAAAGTATACGTCCTGGACGACCAGCGCCGGGATTGGCTTCGGCGGTTCTGCGAAGAAAAGGGCGCAATCCACGTTACCCGACCGGATAATGCCCACGCCAAGGCCGGCAACATGAACAACGGCCTTACGGTGAGCGATGGCGAGTTCGTTGCAGTGTTCGACGCGGATTTCGTGGCACACCGGAACTTTCTTCGACGCACACTGCCTTTCTTCACCGATCCCAGCATCGGCATCGTGCAGACGCCGCAGCATTTCTTCAACAGGGATCCCGTCCAGATCAACCTCGGACTGGAGCGGTCCTGGCCTGACGAACAGCGCCTTTTTTTCGATGAGATGGCGGCCAGCAGGGATGCCTGGGACATAAGCTTCTGCTGTGGTTCGTGCTCGATCACGCGTCGCGCGGCACTGGAGGCAATAGGCGGCTTTCCGACGGAATCGATCACCGAGGATCTGCTGACGACCCTGACGATGCTGAACAAGGGATACAAGACGCGCTACCTCAACGAGCGGCTTTCCATCGGGCTCGCCGCGGAAAACCTGAAGGGCTATTTCGTGCAGCGCCAACGCTGGTGCCAGGGCGGGATCCAGACGCTTTTCGTGCACAACGGACCCCTTCGCGGTCCGGGTCTCAGCCTGTTCCAGCGCATCATGTTCCTGCCTGTGAGCTGGCTCGTGCAGTATTTCGTGCGCCTGGCGATCCTCATCGTCCCTGCCATGTATTTCTGGACGGGGTATCCTCCGCTCTTCTTCACGGAAGCAGGCGATCTGGTCAGCCACCAGCTGCCTGTTCTCGTCGCCTATTTCCTGCTGATGCACTGGATCACGCCGACGCGCTATCTGCCGGTGGTTTCGAGCGCTGTCGGCGCCTTCTCCACCTTCCGGATGCTGC
>NZ_RZSC01000062.1:0-17082 GCF_003998155.1 Mesorhizobium sp. M1E.F.Ca.ET.063.01.1.1 | reverse complement strand
TCGACATCAAGTGCCGCAAGGCCGGGCTCCACCCGGCGGCGGCCGTCATCGTCGCCACCGTGCGCGCCATGAAGATGAATGGCGGCGTCAAGAAGGAAGACCTCGGCAAGGAGAACATCGAGGCGGTGAGGAAGGGCTGCCTGAACCTCGGCCGCCACATCGAGAACGTGCACCAGTTCGGCGTGCCGGTGGTGGTGGCGATCAACCACTTCACCACCGACACCGACGCCGAGATCAGGGCGCTGAAGGATTTCGTCGCCTCGATGGGTGCGGATGCGATCCTGTGCAAGCACTGGGCGCAAGGCTCCGCCGGCATCGAGGACCTGGCCCACAGAGTGGTCAAGCTTGCCGAATCCGGTGCCTCGCAATTCTCGCCGCTCTACCCGGACGAGATGCCGCTGTTCGAGAAGGTCAACACCATCGTCAAGCGCATCTACCGCGGCGACGAGGCGATCGCCGACAAGTCGATCCGCGACCAGCTACATGCCTGGGAGCACGCCGGCTACGGCCACCTACCGGTCTGCATGGCCAAGACCCAGTATTCCTTCTCGACCGACCCGAACCTGCGCGGCGCGCCGACCGGCCACACCGTGCCGGTGCGCGAGGTCAGGCTTTCGGCCGGCGCCGGCTTCGTCGTCATCATCTGCGGCGAGATCATGACCATGCCCGGCCTGCCCAAGGCACCGTCCTCGGAAAAGATCTTCCTCAACGAGCAGGGTCAGATCGAAGGCCTGTTCTGAAATCCGTACTCCCCAAGACGCTAGACCACGGAGCGCCCTTCAAGTCTTGGCACATCGTGCCAAGACTTTCTTTTTTGCCAGGATGTCCGCTAGTCTAGATCAGTTCATCGTTTCACGGAAACGCTGAACTGCTCTAACTATTTGTTTTCACGCAATTCCGGACGGAAAACCGTTACACACTTTTCCTGGAATTGCTCCAAAGCGCGTCACGCTGAAACGGGTTCAGGCGACGCGCCTTAAGCTTGTTTTTATGCTGTCGTTTTCGCAAAACCGCTGCGCAGTTTTGCGCGATATGCATTGAGGCAAGCAGTGACAGCGCCGCTGCGCGGTCAATGCGCAACGGCGAACGCCACGCCGAAACGGTTTTTCTCGGTAAAGGTTCGATCGGCTCGGCAGGATTATGCGGCGTGAGCCAACGACGCCTGAACCCCGTATTCAAGGGCGGAGTCCAGAATCGTATGCCAAAGGCTGTCGGCGAAGCTGGTGAAGACAAGCATGTTGAAGATAGCGTGCCCGTCCGTGCTATCCGCCCCGCGCCATATATTCATCGCCGTGTGGTCGATCGAGGTTGTCGCCGCGGCGCCCGGAGGGAACGCCCTGTCATCCAGATCCAACGAGCAAAACTTCGCCAGCGCCTGACGGACGCGGGGCCCGCCAATCCGGATCA
This sequence comes from Mesorhizobium sp. M1E.F.Ca.ET.063.01.1.1, assembly GCF_003998155.1. Taxonomy (NCBI): domain Bacteria; kingdom Pseudomonadati; phylum Pseudomonadota; class Alphaproteobacteria; order Hyphomicrobiales; family Phyllobacteriaceae; genus Mesorhizobium; species Mesorhizobium sp. M1E.F.Ca.ET.063.01.1.1. The sequence continues at coordinate 15,675 of NZ_RZSC01000062.1, read as the reverse complement.
GGCAGCGCCCATCTGACTGGTCGGAGAGAGACGCGGCGCCGGCGAAGGCCTCTGACAGTTTGGCAAATTGATCCTCTGCCGATTGCGCAGAAACGGCGATGAACTGGTCCGGGCCTGACCAGATCAGCGTAGCGTGCCGACCCATTGCGGCACTGGGAGAGGTCGGAGGCTCAATGCCGAACACCTTCTTGGCTGCCTTCGCGGTCCCGGCCGCTCTGCCACGCCGCGTCATGACCTGAACCAGGCTGATGTCGCGCACCTCCTCCAGCGTAACGCCCACTTGCGTACCGGTCACGCCGTGGTGACCAGGGACGAGCGCGCTCTCCAGCGGCGATTGGGTGTTCCAGGAAAATTCAGCCACGCTGACGTACTCCTTCTGGATCGTAGAAGACGGGGCTGCAGATCTCGGCTTCGTAATCCTCGCTCCGCATGGGATCATGGATGCGGACGATCTCACCAATTCGCTCGCGCCCGCGTTCGACCAGACCAAGGCCGATCCATTGGTCAAGCATCGGCGAGAAGCAGACCGATGTGACGTAGCCCTGGTCCGTTTGCGGACCTGGGCTCGCCCCTTTGGGTATGACGTGTGCGCCAGAACGCAGGCGGCGTGCCCGGTCGAGCGGCTTTATGCCGACGACAACCTGGCGGTTCGGAGCCGTCAACGCCTCGCGGCCAGCCATGACGCGCCCGATAAAGTCCTTCTTCTTGGACATCATCTTGCCAAGGCCGAGATCATCGGCCGTGGTTGTGCCGTTGAGCTCGGGCCCGGCGACATGCCCCTTCTCGATGCGCATGACGCCGAGCGCTTCGGTTCCGTAGGGCGTCACGCCGTAGGGTCTGCCGGCGATCATCAGGTTCTCGGCCATCGCCGCGCCGTAGCGCGCCGGCACCGAGATCTCGAAGGCCATTTCGCCTGAGAACGAGATGCGGAACAGGCGAGCGGTCACACCTCCGCGCAGCTTGACCTCCCGGGCGCCCATGAACGGGAAGCCCTCGTTGGTGAGATCCTCCGACGGATCGGCCAGAGCCTGCAGCAGTTTGCGGGTGTTCGGACCGGCGATAGAGAACTGCGCCCACTGGTCGGTGGCGCTGGTCAGCTGCACATCGAGCTCCGGGAACAGCACCTGGCGGCAGAATTCGAGATGCTGCATCACCGGCCCGGCCTTGGCCGTGGTCGTGGTCAGAAAGTAATGGTCTTCGGCCAGACGCGACGTCGTCCCATCGTCCATGACGATGCCGTCTTCGCGCAGCATCAGACCATAGCGCGCCTTGCCCACCGCGAGCGAGGAAAAGGCATTGATATAGACGCGATCGAGGAACACGCCTGCGTCGGCGCCGCGGACGTCAACCTTACCGAGCGTGGAGACGTCGCAGAAGCCAACACCGTTGCGCACGGCCAGCACTTCACGGGTGACCGATTCCAACCAGTCTTTCTCGCCGGCGCGCGGATACCATTGCGCGCGCTTCCAGAGGCCCGTGTCGACAAACACTGCACCCTGTTTAGCGGCCCAACGATGCGATGGCGTGAGCCGGGTGGCATGGAAATTCTCGCCGCGGTGGTGACCGGCGAAGGCACCAATAGCGACGGGCGCGTATGGCGGACGGTAGATCGTCGTGCCGGTCTCGGGAATGGTGCGACCGCTTGCTTCCGCCATGATGGCGAGGCCGTTGATATTGGACGTCTTGCCCTGGTCGGTAGCCATGCCGAGTGTCGTGTAGCGCTTCAGATGCTCGACGCTCTCGAAGCCTTCCCGCTGCGCCAGCGTCACGTCCGATGCGGTAACGTCGTGCTGGAAGTCGACGAAGGCCTTGCCCTTGCCTTTAACATGCCAGAGCGGCGCGATCGCATAGACCTCATCGTCCGCCTTAGATGCCTCTCCCGGCTTGCCGGCAGCACCGCATTCGGCGGCCGCCTCGGCTCCCGCGCGATGGCCTTCGCGAAGGCAGGCGCCGAGCGAGAGCTCGCCATTGGCGGCACCGGCCGTGGCCATCCCCTTCGGCGCGTTGCCCGGCACGAATGCCGCGATATCCTCGCGCCAGGTCGGCTTGCCACGATGGAAGCAAGACAGACCGACATTTGGGTTCCATCCCCCCGAAACAGCGAGGCAGTCCGTATCGATACGCTGCGTTAGGCCATTCTTGTCGTTGGTCACGACGATGCTGCGCACACCGTCAACGCCGCCCTTGACGTCGGATACGACCCCGGCGAGCACGCGCAGATCGTAAGTATCGACAAGTCTCTGGTATTGCGCCGGCACCTCATTGCGGGGGTCGATTACCGCCACGACGTGGGCACCGGCCCGCTCGATGGTCTCGACCGTGCGCCAGCCATCATCATTGTTGGTAAACAACGCCACACGCTTACCTGGCAGAGCCGCAAAACGATTGACATAGGTCCGGACGGCGGATGCCATCATCACGCCTGGCCGATCATTGCCAGAAAAAACGATCGGCCGCTCAATCGCGCCGGCGGTCACCACCGACCGCTTGGCAACGATGCGCCAAATCCGCTGCCGCACCTGATGACGATCCGGCATAGCGACGTTGTCGCTGACGCGCTCGAGCGCGGCGTAGGTGCCACCATCATAGACGCCGAACAGGGCCGTCCTGGTCATGACACGGACATTGGGCAAAGAAACGAGTTCGCGAGTCGCGCCGCGCAGCCATTCCCTGGCATCCAGGCCATCGATCTCGCCGCCGTCACTAAGCAGACGGCCGCCAATCAGGGTATCTTCTTCAACGAGAATGACGCGCGACCCGGCGCGGCCGGCGGCGAGCGCCGCCGACAGGCCGGCGGGACCGCCCCCGACAACCAGCACGTCGCAATGAGCCCAGGCCTTGTCGTAGTGGTCTGGGTCAGGCAATTCGGCACTCTTGCCGAGGCCGGCGGCGCGGCGGATCATCGGCTCGTAGATCGATTCCCAGAACTTCGCCGGCCACATGAAGGTCTTGTAGTAGAAGCCGGCAACGAAGATCGGGGCGAACAACTGGTTGACCGACAGGAAGTCGCGACGCAGCGACGGCCAGCGGTTCTGGCTGTTCGCGATCAATCCGTCGTAGAGTTCCTGCGTGGTCGCCCGCGTGTTGGGCTCGCGCCTGGCGCCGGTGCGCATCTCGACGAGCGCGCTCGGCTCCTCCGAGCCGGCGGTGACGATGCCGCGCGGGCGGTGATACTTGAACGACCGCCCCACGAGCTTGACGCCGTTGGCGACGAGCGCGGAAGCCAGCGTGTCCCCGGCAAACCCGGTCATGGTCTTGCCGTCGAATGAAAACTGGAGCGGCGACCGGCGGTCGATGATGCCGTCGCTAGGCAGCCGGTGCGACTGGCTGGCGGGCGTGACGCCTGCGCGGGCATTGGCTTCCATCGGCGCTGTCCTGGCGAGCGGTTCGGATTGCGAATAGCCCGACATCGTCATTCTCCTGCCCGCACCGCCGAGGCAGCGCCCGCACCCGGAGCCGCCGTCACGGAAATAAACTCATGAGTGACGGTGTTGCGCTCGGCCACCAGCCAGGAACGGCAGCCGCCGCCGTGGTACCAATATTCGCGCATCACACCCGCTACGTTGTCGCGCAAGTAGACGTAGCCGTAGAACGCATCCTCGACACGGTCGGGGCTTTCACGGCCATCGACGGCGAAGTTGGGCCGCTCGGGCGAAGCATCGCCAAGATAGGTGAACTCGCCGTTTTCGCGTTCGCCGCAGAAGGGACATGCAATTCGCATTCCGCCAGTCTCGCTTTTTCAGTGCAGGTTCGGCTGGGCACCTTGGCCCTTTTCATCGATCATCGCGCCGCGGCGAAACCGGTCAAGCCGGAACAGCGCGGCCTCGGGATGCGCCTCGTCGCGCGCCAAAAGATGGGCGAAGACGAGACCCGATGCCGGCGTCGCCTTGAAGCCGCCATAGCACCAGCCGGCGTTGAGGTAGAGGCCGTCGATCGGACTCTTGTCGATGATCGGCGAGCCGTCCATCGACATGTCCATGATACCGCCCCATTGCCGCAGCATGCGCACGCGGCCGATCATCGGCATGATGGCCATGCCGCCCTCGCAGACATCCTCCATGACCGGCATGTTGCCGCGCTGGGCGTAGGAGTTGTAGCCGTCGAGATCGCCGCCAAAGACCAGCCCGCCCTTGTCGGACTGGCTGACGTAGAAGTGGCCGGCGCCGAAAGTGATGACGCCCGGGATCAGGGGCTTGATCGCTTCGGACACGAACGCCTGCAGCACATGGCTTTCGATCGGCAGCCTCAGTCCCGCCATCGCCGCGACGCGCGACGAAGAGCCGGCGACTGCCATGCCGACCTTGCCGGCGCCGATACGGCCGCGGGTAGTCTCGACACCGGTCACCTTGCCGTTGGCGTCGCGCACAAAGCCGGTGACCTCGCAGTTCTGGATGATGTCGACGCCGCCTTCACTGGCAGCGCGCGCATAGCCCCAGACGACCGCATCGTGGCGGGCGGTGCCTGCGCGGCGCTGCAAGAGGCCACCCATGATTGGGAAGCGGGCGTTGTCGTAGTTCAGGAACGGCAGTTCCTTGCGGATCTGCACTGCGTTGAGGAGTTCGGCGTCGATGCCGTTGATGCGCATGGTGTTGCCGCGCCGGGCGAAGGCATCGCGCTGGGCGTCGGAGTGATAAAGGTTGATGATGCCGCGCTGGCTGACCATCGTATTGTAGTTGAGGTCCTGCTCCATGCGCTCCCACAGCTTCATCGACAATTCGTAGAAGCCGGTGTTGCCGGGCAGGCCGTAATTGGAGCGGATGATAGTGGTGTTGCGGCCGGCATTGCCGGAGCCGATCCAGCCCTTCTCCAGCACCGCGACATTGCGGATGCCGTATTCGTGGGCGAGGAAATAGGCCGTCGCCAGTCCGTGGCCGCCGCCGCCGATGATGACGACATCATAGCGGCTCTTGGGTGCCGGATCGCGCCATGCCCGCGTCCAGCCCTTGTGGCCGGACAGTGCGGCACGCGCCAGGGAGAAGATCGAGTATTTCATCGCGTCAAATTCCGCCGTTTAGTCTTGGAGCGACCTCGCTGGTCGTTCGAAAATCGCTCCGCCGGGAGTAAGGGGCGAGCGGCGGAGCGATTTTCTACGCGGACTCAGACGTCCAGCGTGTGGTCGCGCTCCCACTGCGTGAAGTGCGAAGCGTAGGAGTTCCACTCCTGGGTCTTGAGCTTGATGTAGGCGGCGGAAAATTCCTCACCCATCGCTGCTTTCAACTCGGCGTCATCGTCATAGGCGCGAAGCGCGTCGAGCAGATTGAGCGGCAGCTTGGCGCCATGCGTGACGGTGTGCCCGTCCTTGTACATGTCGATGTCGCTGCGTTGGCCTGGATCAGCCTTGGTGCGGATGCCGCTGAGGCCGGCGGCGATGATGGCTGCCTGCATCAGGTAGGGGTTGGCGGCGCCATCTGGCAGACGCAGCTCGAAGCGGCCGGGGCCAGGCACGCGCACCATGTGGGTGCGGTTGTTGCCGGTCCAGGTCACCGTGTTCGGCGCCCAGGTCGCGCCCGAGATGGTGCGCGGCGCATTGATGCGCTTGTAGGAATTGACCGTCGGGTTGGTGATCGCCGCCAGTGCCGAGGCATGCTTCATGATGCCGCCCAGGAAGTGCCTGCCCTTTTCCGACAGACCCAACTCCATTTCCTTGTCGGCGAAAGCATTGGTCTTGCCGGTGAGATCCCATACCGAGATATGGGCATGGCAACCACTGCCCGTGAGGCCCTGGAAGGGTTTCGGCATGAAAGTCGCGCGGAGACCATGTTTCTCCGCAATGGACTTGACCATGAACTTGAAGAAGGAATGCTTGTCGGCTGTGGCCAGGACATCGTCGAATTGCCAGTTCATCTCGAACTGGCCATTCGCATCCTCATGGTCATTCTGATAGGGCTGCCAGCCAAGGTCGAGCATGGCATCGCAGATTTCGGCGATCACATCGTAGCGGCGCATCACCGCCTGCTGGTCGTAGCAGGATTTCGACGCCGTATCGTACTCGTCGCTGATCTGCTTGCCGTCGGGCGTGACAAGGAAGAATTCCGGCTCGACGCCGGTCTTCACGCGCATGCCTTCCTTGGCGGCTTCGGCAACGAGCCGCTTCAGGGTGTTGCGCGGCGCCTGGCCGACACCCTTGCCCTCCATCAGGCAGTCGGAAGCTAGCCAGGCGACTTCCGGCTTCCACGGCAGTTGGATCACCGAAGAAGCATCCGGCACCGCCAGCATGTCGGGGTGCGCCGGCGTCAGGTCAAGCCAGGTGGCGAAGCCGGCGAAGCCTGCGCCCTCCTTCTGCATGTCCCCGATGGCCTGCGCCGGCACCAGCTTTGCGCGCTGGCCGCCGAACAGATCCGTATACGAGACCATGAAATACTTGACGTTGCGAACCCTTGCGAACTCTTGGAGATCAGCCCCCTCAGACTGATCGATTTTGGCTTCAAAGGCCTTATTCATTGTCTACTGCTCCCATTCTTCTGGTTTTAGAAGCCACCCTGCCCTGGTACCCAATTCGTCCCAGCGAGCGGCACGCCGGCCATGGCTGCCGCCTCGATCGAAAGCGAACAGAGATCTTCCGGCTCGAGATTGTGCAGGTGATTTTTGCCGCAGGCGCGGGCGATGGTCTGCGCCTCCAGCGTCATCACCTTCAAGTAGTTTGCGAGCCGCCGTCCGGCCACGATCGGGTCGACCCGCTTCATCAGCTCGGGGTCCTGCGTGGTGATGCCCGCCGGGTCCTTGCCTTCATGCCAGTCGTCATAGGCGCCGGCGGTGGTGCCGAGCGCGTTGTAATCCGCCTCCCAGCGCGGATCGTTGTCGCCGAGCGCGACCAGCGCCGCCGTGCCGATCGAGACCGCGTCGACACCGAGCGCCAGCGCCTTGGCGACATCGGCGCCGTTGCGGATGCCGCCCGAGACGATCAGCTGCACCTTGCGGTGCATGCCGAGATCCTGCAGCGCCTGCACCGCCGGCCTGATGCAGGCAAGCGTCGGCTGGCCGACATGCTCGATGAACACTTCCTGCGTGGCGGCGGTGCCGCCCTGCATGCCGTCAAGCACCACGACGTCGGCGCCGGCCTTCACCGCAAGGGCGGTATCGTAATAGGGGCGGGCGCCACCGACCTTGACATAGATCGGCTTTTCCCAGTCGGTGATCTCGCGCAGCTCCAGGATCTTGATCTCGAGATCGTCCGGCCCGGTCCAGTCGGGATGACGGCAAGCCGAGCGCTGGTCGATGCCCTTGGGCAGGGTGCGCATTTCGGCGACGCGGTCGGAAATCTTCTGGCCGAGCAGCATGCCGCCGCCGCCTGGCTTGGCGCCCTGGCCGACGACGACTTCGATCGCGTCGGCGCGGCGCAGGTCGCGCGGGTTCATGCCGTAGCGCGAGGGCAGATACTGATAGACCAGCGTCTTCGAATGGCCGCGCTCTTCCTCGGTCATGCCGCCGTCACCGGTGGTGGTCGAGGTGCCGGCGAGCGTGGCGCCGCGGCCGAGCGCTTCCTTGGCCGGGCCGGAGAGCGAGCCGAAGCTCATGCCGGCAATGGTGATCGGGATCTTCAGTTCGATCGGCTTCTTGGCGTGACGCGAGCCCAGCACGACGCTGGTGTCGCAGCGCTCGCGATAGCCTTCGAGCGGATAGCGCGAGATCGAGGCGCCGAGGAACAGAAGGTCGTCGAAATGCGGCAGCTTGCGCTTGGCGCCGCCGCCGCGGATATCGTAGATGCCGGTGGCGGCCGCGCGGCGGATTTCAGAGAGCGTGTAGTCGTCGAAGGTCGCGGATCTGCGCGGCGTCGTGGGAGGATTGTGATAGGCCATTTCTGTCCTCAATACGCGTCGGCGTTGTCGATGTTGAAATTGTAAAGCTTGCGCGCCGAGCCGTAGCGCTTGAATTCCGAAGGCTTGACGTCGGTGATGCCGGCGCGGTCGAGCAGGCCCTGCAAGAGTTCGATATGCTCGGGCCGCATCTCCTTGGCGATGCAGTCGGCGCCAAGGCTCTCGACCTTGCCGCGCACGAAGAGCCGCGCCTCGTAGATGGAATCGCCCAGCGCATCGCCGGCATCGCCCAGCACCACCAGATTGCCGGACTGCGCCATGAAGGCCGACATGTGGCCGATATTGCCGCGCACGACGATGTCGATGCCTTTCATCGAGATGCCGCAGCGCGAGGAAGCGTTGCCTTCGATGACCAGCAGGCCGCCGCGGCCGGTGGCGCCGGCATACTGGCTGGCGTCGCCTTTGACCACGATCTGGCCCGACATCATGTTCTCGCCGACGCCGGGGCCGGCCGAACCATGCACGGTGATCTCGCCGCCGTCATTCATGCCGGCGCAGTAATAGCCGACGCTGCCGCGCACATCGATGCTGATCGGCTGGTCGACGCCGACGGCTACCGAGTGGCTGCCTTTCGGATTGAGCACTTCCCAGGCGGTTTCGTTCGAGCCGGGGCCGAGATCGTGCAGCGCCTGGTTCAGCTCGCGCAGGGACTGCTGGCCGAGGTCGAATACCCTCGCATGGCCTTGCTCGCGCTGCGCCTTCGGCATGGGTGTTGCAGGCATGAACTCAATGCTCCCAGAAATAGACGGTTGCGGGCTCCGGTTCCCAAACCCTCGCATTGTCTATGCCGGGCAATTTGGTGAGCGCGCGATATTCCGAGCCGAAGGCGACGTACTGGTCGGTCTCGGCCATCACGGCGGGCTTGCAGGCGATCGGATCGCGCACCACGCCGAAGCCGTTCTTGGTGCCGACGACGAAGGTGAAGAAGCCGTCGAGATCGGAAAGCGTGCCCTCCAGCGCCTCGCCGAGATTCTTGCCATGCGCCATCCTATTGGAGAGATAGGCGGCTGCCACCTCGGTGTCGTTCTCGGTCTCGAAGGTCATGCCTTCGCGCCGTAGCTCGCGGCGGACATTGTTGTGGTTGGACAGCGACCCGTTATGTACAAGGCACTGGTCGGCGCCAGTGGAAAACGGATGCGCGCCCATCGTCGTCACCGCCGATTCCGTCGCCATGCGGGTGTGGCCGATGCCGTGCGTGCCGGTCATCGAGCGCACGTCGAAGCGATCGACGACGGCTTCCGGCAGGCCGACTTCCTTGTAGATTTCGACCGCTTCGCCGGCGCCCATGATGCGGATGTCGGGGCGCAGCGACTGCAGCGCCTCACGTGCGGCGTCGACCTTGTCGGGCGTGGTTCTGACGACCGCGTGCGTGGACTTGACCGCGACGCTCACCGGCGCGCCGATCGCCTTGGCGACCTCGGCATCCAGGCCGCGAAAATCGCGATCGGGCTTCGGCGACTGTACTGTGATCTTGGCCTCATTGCCGGTCGCGGCGCCGTAGATGGCGATGCCGGCGCTGTCCGGACCGCGGTCGCTGAGCGAGATCAGCATCTCCGACAGCATCGCGCCGAGTTTCGGCTCCAGCGCCTTGTCCTTCAGGAAAAGTCCGACGATTCCGCACATGTCAGCCTCCGACGTTTATGGCTCCCTGATGATGTACCGAATGAAGTCAGGTAACTCAATGGTATGAAAGAAATTTTCCTCTGATTATATATCAGCCTTCATGCCGCTTGTGGCGCTATCGCCATCGGGGTGGGGCTTGTGGGCCCATATTGCATGGCGGACGCGCGCTATCCTATAGGCGTCGAGGATCGACAGCGCATAGATGAGAAAGCCGCCGGCGTGACGGCCGATGAAGCTGGCGTCCGGCGGCGCCACCTTGGTCGTCACCCAGCCGAGGATCACCATGAAGAACAGGAACTGCAGGCCGCGCGCGGGCAAGCCCAGCATGACATGCCCGCTGCCTGGCAGGACGATTGCGGAGGCCAGCACAAGATAGGGGTTCGAAGGCCTGGCAGTGTGGTCGGTGGCGTCGCTCATGCGGCCTGCCTTTCGCGCCGGTTGATCGCGTGACGAAGCGAGGATGCGGCTTCGACCAGTTCTTCGAGCAATGCCGGATCGAGCCTCGCGTCGACGAAAGCGGCTTGCCGGAAGACGCCGTAGCGCACCCGGTCGGCCTGGGCCAGCAGCCAGATGATGCGCACGCCCTTGGGCGTGATCAGCAGTTCCTTGGCGCGGCCTTCGGCAAAGACCCCGGCATACGCTGCGATCAAGTCTTGCGGGAAAGCAACACCGCGGCGGTCGGTCCTGAGCACCGCTTCGGCGGGCAGGGCGGTTGTTTTGGGCAGCGTGTGCTCGAGATGGTCGAAATTGGAGAAGGTCGTCGGCGATCCCGGCCGCATCATCATGTCGAAAATGCCCGGCACCGCGACCGGCTCAGTGATCGACACACTCAGCCAGCGTGTTGGAAGCTTCCGGGTCGCAAGCGTATCGACGATGGTGCGCACCTGCGCGCGTTCGCCGTTCCACGAACCGGCCCAGGTGGCGACGCCAGCCGCACCATCGGAGACATCGACGGCGTCCGGGATAACCGCGCGGATGCTTGCCTCGTCGGCGGCGCGCGCCGCACTGGCCCTGTTGCGGCTGGCGCGCGCGAGCCAGGCAAGGTGGAGGACGACCGCAAGCGCGATCGCTCCGGTAAGCAAAGCTGACGTCAACTCAGACATCTCGACACGCCAAAACCCGCCGCCCCGGCGGCGGGTTTTTTCCGTTCAATAGCCCTGTGGTTTCGGCCACGGCATGGTGAACTGGTCGCCGCGGCGCACGAACTTGTAGCGGTAGAAGTGGAACCACAGCGAGATCAGGAAATAGAAGATGGTCATCGCGATCAACTGCGAGCCGAAGCCGAGGAAGATGGCGAAGAAGGTCACCACGCACAGGCAGAACAGAACGATCGCCGGCAGCGGATGGAAGGGATGCGTGTAGCCGCGGCGGATCGAGCCCAGCGGCCACTTCTTGCGGAACATCAGGATGTTGATGCTCATGAAGGTATATTGCAGCACGCCCGACAGGATCGAGAAGGTGATCGCCTGGTTGAGGTCGGCGATGAAGGCGAAGGCCAGCGCGATCGGCAGCAGGAACAGGATCGACCGATAGGGCGTGCGGTATTTCGGATGCACCGCCGAGAACCAGCTCGGCAGGTAGCGGTCGCGGCCGAGCGAGAACCAGGCGCGTGCCGCGTCGTTGATGCAGCCATTGGCCGAGGCGAGCGCGGCGAGCAATGTCGCGATGAAGAGCAGGTTCTCGAGCAGCGGGCTGCCGGTCAGCTTGCCGGCGTCCCAGAGCGGATAATAGGTGATGCCAAGATATTCCCAAGGCATCAGCGAGGCGCAGACATACCAGGTCATGGCGGCGGCGATCAAAAGCGTGATCATGCCGGCCATCGTGCCATAGGGCAGGGAGCGCGCCGGCGAGCGCACTTCCTCGGCGGCCTGCGTGGTGCCTTCGATGCCGAGATAATACCAGATGCCGAACTGGAAGGCGGCGATAACGCCGATCCAGCCATAGGGCAGCGCGTTGCCGGGCGTGACCAGCTCATTGAGTTTCAGCACCGCCCCTTGCGTCCAGGGGCTCACCGAGAAGAACAGGATGACGATCGAGATATAGGCGACCGCGGTGATGATGAAGTTGACGTTGAGCGTCATCAGCACGCCGCGATAGTTGAGCCAGGCGAGCACCACGATGGTGGCGGCGATGAAGGAATTGTGCGTCAATCCTTCGACGCCGGCCTTGGCGACGATCGTGTCGCCGAGCAGGATCGCGTCCGACACTTCGAGCATGGTGTAGGCGAAGACCAAGAACAGCGCGACGTTGAAGGCCATCAGCGGCCCGACGATGTGCTTGGCCTGCGCGTATTGCCCGCCGGCCGCGGCGACGGTCGAGGTCACTTCGGAATCGATCATGGCGACCGATGTGTAGAGCAGCCCGACGATCCAGCAGACGATCAGAGCGGCAAGCGCCCCGCCCTTGTCTGCCGCAAAGTTCCAGCCGGTGAACTCGCCGACCAGCACGATGCCGACGCCGAGCGCCCAGACATGGGCGGGGCCGAGCACCCTGAGCAGCGAAACCCTGTCGCCGTGGATAGTCGTCGTTAGTCCCGTTTCAACCGCAGCGGTCATCGTCAGTCCCCACTCAGATACGGTGTTTTTCGGAAACGGCTTCAAGCTCGCCCTCGCGCGAGGAGGTCAGAACGCCCTCGGAATAGGTCGTATCGACCTTGAACCAGTCGTAGAGCATCCAGAGCGCCAGCAGGATCGAGATGCCCCAGCATGCGTAAGAGACTGTCATCCACATGATCGTGTCCCTGAATTACGTGTCGTCGAAGGATTACTTGTCGTCGAATTTTTCGTTGATCACCTCGCGATACTCGCGATCGGAGGCGCGGAACAGGAAGACGAAATAGGCGATCAGCACGACCGCCATGATGATCAGCGTCGGCCAGTCGATGATGTAGTGGAAGCGGTTCTGGATGATGTCGTGCGCGGTCTCTGGCGTATAGCCGAGCTTTTCCCAGACCGAGGCCATGGTCGCGTTCTGGCCGAGCGCGTCCCAGGTCTTGGCGTCCAGGGGATCGATGGATTTCGCCGCGCCGGCGAGGCCGAGTTTCAGCGGCAGCCACAGCGCCACGAAGATGGCGACCACGACGACGGCGATGTCGAAGATCTGGCCGGCCTTGCTCTGTTCCGGCGGGATGTAGCGAGACATGGTCTTTCCCCTCAGGACTTACGGTTGCGGAACGCGTCGGCGTTCTTGATGTCGAGGCCGTAGATGAAGTCCTTGTCTTCCTTGTAGTGATTGAGCATCGCCAGGATGGCGGCGGTGTTGAAGATCAGCACCGCGGCGGCCGCGACCACCACCACGAGCTTGATCCCGCTGTCGGGGATATAAGCCCAGGTCATCAGGAGGACGAAGAGGATCGTTGCCCACAGGCAGACGATCAGGAGCACGGATCCGCGCACGTCGGAACGGTACAGCGCTTCGACGCGCTGCTTAAGGTCGGACATCGGTTTTTCCCCTTTTCTCGACGTCCGGTCCCGAAACGACCGGGCGTCCACTCTTTCAACAGAGTGAAATTTTTTTCATAAGTTCTGCTCGAACCGCGAGATTGTCAAGCCGGTTTTACGCAGCGTAAACGACTTGGCTTCATGGCCCGCCGCTTGCCTGTGGATAAAACCATTTGCCCGCAGGAACTGCATGACGCTGGGCACGAGCCAGCTGAAATGCCTCGCGAGGTAGGGCTTACGCGCTGATCAGCTCGTGCTGTTCTGCGGGTAGCAGATTATGGAAAGATAGCGCATCGGCAGCCGCGTCAGCTCTTCCGGTCCGTGCGGCGCGTCGGCATCGAAGAACAGACTGTCGCCCGGCTTCATCGGGTAGAGGTTGCTGCCATGCCGGTACAGAACCTCGCCCTCGAGCATGTAGAGGAACTCCATGCCTTCATGCTGGAAGGTCGGGAACACATCCGACTCCTCGGTCAGCGTGATCATGTAGGGCTCGACGACGACGCCGCTGGTGTTTGCGCCGATATGGCCGAGCAGATTGTACTGGTGGCCAGCGCGCGTGCCGCGCCGCTCGACATCGACGCCTTCGCCGGCCTTGACGAAGACTGCGCTGTGTTCCTCCTCGAAGCGGCGAAAGAAGGCGGTGAGAGGAACGCCGAGCGCCCGCGACAGCGCCTGCAGCGTGGTCAGCGAAGGCGAGGTGATGCCGTTCTCGATCTTCGACAGCATGCCGAGCGAAATGTCGGTGGCCGCCGCGAGATCGGCGACCGTGATGCCGAGCTTCTTGCGGAAGGCGCGCACCTCATGGCCAATGGCGACCTCCAGCACTTTTTCGCGGGTGTCGCGGATCGCGTGCGGGTCTTGCGTCAGCGGCGTTCGGATCGTGGGCCCATGGGCCGGGATGTTTTTTGGCAGCGTCTTGCCCTTGGCGGCCACGCCGGCAGGCTTGGTATTGGAATTCTTCTTCGCCATGTCGCCCCAAGCCAATGCGGAGTTATTTCACTCCAAGTGAACATATTCGGTGCGACACAGGAGCGCAATCGTGGCGGCAAGCCTTCTTATGTCGCGGGTCCGGCAACGAAATCTTCCGACACGGTCCCGGCGCGGGCGTCAAGCCGCATCCATGATTGATACGACAGCTTGCTTGCCGAGCACGGCAAGCGCCGCTTTCATCAGCGGCAAGCCCGTCGGGTGGTCCGGGTCGAGGATACGACCCGCCTCCGTCTCGCCCCGCCCGAGGCGCCGAGCGAGTTCCGACTTGGAAATGCCGGCAGTGGCGAAGGCCTCTATTACCGCCAGCTTGAAGGCCGTCTCGGGATCGATGGCGACAGGCACCAGACCGCGGCCTTTCACAGTTGGTTGAGGAAGCTTCCGTATGTGCGAAGAACAAAGGTGCGCGCACTATACGTCGGGCAAGGTATTGGCGCCGTCGGCGGGTCGCCCATAAGAGTTTGCCGCCAGCCGAGATACGGTCGTGGCCCCTCACGACATGATCAGGCCGCCGTCGACATTGATGGTCTGTCCGGTGATGTAGGCCGCGTCGTCGCTGGCGAGGAAGCTGACCAGGCCGGACACATCCTCGCCGCTGCCGGCGCGGCCCATCGGGATGTTCTTCACCCATTCCGCCATCAGCTCGCCCGGCTTGTAGTCGCCTAGCAGCTTGCCCCAGGCGGTGTCGTTATAGGCCCACATGTCGGTGTCGATGATGCCGGGGCAGATGGCGTTGACGGTGATCTTCTCCTTGGCGACTTCCTTGGCGAGGCTCTGGGTGATGCCGACGACGCCGAATTTCGAGGCCGCGTAGTGCGGAGTGTAGATGAAGCCCTGCCGCGCCTGGCCGGACGCCGTGTTGATCAGCCGGCCGCCTTGGCCATGCTTGCGCATGCGGGCAATCGCCTCCTGGCAGCACAGGAACACGCCCTTGGTGTTCACCGCCATCACCTTGTCCCACTCGGCTTCCGTCATCGCCTCGATCCTGGCGATGGTGATGACGCCGGCGTTCTGCACGGAGATGTCGACGCGGCCGAATTCCTTCTCGGCAAGATCGTAGAGTGCCTCGACCTCGTCCTTCTTCGTTACGTCCATGCGCATCGAGGCGACCTTCGCACCCGATGCCTTGAGGCTTGCTGCAACTTCGTCGACGCGGGGATCGATGGCGCTGACCACGACCGCCGAGCCTTCCGCCGCGAAGCGCTTGGCCATGGCGGCGCCGATGCCGCCGCTGGCGCCCGTGACGACCGCTGTCTTTCCTTCGAAACGCTTCTGCACTTCAACTTTCCCCTACCAGCAGACGAAGCCGCCATCGACGATGAGGTCGATGCCGGTGACGAAACTCGCGGCCCGGCTTGCCAGGAACACAGTCGGGCCGACCATCTCCTCCGGCGTCGCCATGCGGCCCATCGGCGTGTCGCGCTCGAAGATTTTTATCTGCTCGGCGACCTCTGGGCGTTTGTTCATTGGCGTCAGTGTGTAGCCGGGGCTCACCACATTGACGCGCAGGCCGCGGTCGGCCCACTCCATGGCGAGGCTCTTCGACATGTGGATCACCGCCGCCTTGGAGGAATTGTAGTGCGCCTGCGTCAGGCCGCGATTGACGATCGAGCCCGACATCGAGGCGATGTTGATGATCGAGCCCCGGCGGCGGGGCAGCATGACGCGCGCCTCGGCCTGGCAGGACAGGAAGACGCCGCTGACATTGACGTCGTAGATCTTCTGCCACTTTTCCATCGGCAGCGTCTCGGCCGGCTCGGCTCCGGCAACACCGGCATTGTTGACGGCGACGGTCAGCGGGCCGAGTTCGG
>NZ_RZSC01000629.1:0-3435 GCF_003998155.1 Mesorhizobium sp. M1E.F.Ca.ET.063.01.1.1 | reverse complement strand
GCATGGGCACCGCCTGGCAGTATTCGGGCGACCCGGAGCGCGAATATCTGGCGATCCGCACCAAGGCCGGCCTCATGGACGTTTCCGGCTTGAAGAAGGTGCATTTGAACGGCCCCGCGGCCAGCCACACCATCGACCGCGCCACGACCCGCAACGCCGAGAAGATCATGCCCGGCCGCTCAGTATACGCGACCATGCTGAACGACGCCGGCAAGTTCATCGACGACTGCGTGATCTATCGCATGGGGCCGAACAGCTGGATGGTCGTGCACGGCTCGGGCGGCGCCCATGAACAGCTCACGATGGCGGCTACCGGGCGCGACGTTGCCATCCGCTTTGATGACAATCTCCACGACCTTTCGCTGCAGGGGCCGCTCGCCGTCGACTACCTGAACAAGCATGTGGAAGGTATCCGGAACCTCAACTATTTTAGCCATATGCACACCTCGCTTTTTGGTCTGCCGGTGACGATCTCGCGCACTGGCTACACCGGCGAGCGAGGCTATGAAATCTTCTGCCGCGGCCAGGATGCTCCTGCGATCTGGGACCGGATCCTGGAGGAGGGCGCGGGCATGGGCATCATCCCTTGCCGGTTCACGACGCTCGATCTGCTGAGGGCCGAAAGCTACTTGCTGTTCTTCCCTTACGACAATTCGGAGAAGTATCCGTTCGAGAACGAAGGTCCTGGCGACACGCTGTGGGAGCTCGGGCTCGACTTCACCGTCTCGCCCGGCAAGGTGGGCTTCCGCGGCGCCGAGGAGCATTATCGGCTGAAGGGCAAGGAGCGCTTCAAGATCTATGGCGTCAAGCTCGAAGGCACGACGCCGGCCGAAGAGGGCGCGCCCTTGCTCAAGGATGGCAAGAAGGTCGGCGTGGTGACGATCGGCATGTACTCCAGCCTCAACAAGCACAACATCGGCATTGCCCGCATGCCGGTCGACTGCGCGGTCGACGGCGTGAAGATGACCGTTCGGAATTCGAGCGGTGAAATCCCCTGCGTCGCCCACTCAATGCCATTCTTTGATGCGGAAAAGAAGCGCCGCACCGCCAGGGGATAGGTCGCGGTGAGATATCGCAAGCAGGGTTCAAACCTGCAAACCAACCAAAACGGAGCCGAGGGTCAAAGTCAGTGTTAGAAGGCTCGATTTCAAGCCGCCCCGTCTATGGCGAGCTGGAGATACGGCCGGGGCGGCTGCATTTGATGGTCGCCGACGCCGAAGGTGCCGAGGCGATCCTCGATTTGGCCGCCTCCGCGCCCTCCGATTTTTTCGCCAGGGCCCACATCATATACATTCCCAAAACGACGGGGGACAAGTTCGTCGCCAGGCTGGAGCAACTAGCCCCCGCCCAACTCTATGTCGGCCCCAGCTACGAGGCCGCGCTTCCCCGGCTAAGGAGGGTCCTGGCGGCGGCGCATATGGGCCTCCAAGTCTATCTGGCAGGGACCGAGGGGCTGATCGGACGAGCGATGCTCGAGGCCACGCAGGTGGGTATCCCGCATTCCGCGATCCAGACGGAGCACCGCGGCTCCACTGTGCGCCGCGTGCAGTGCGTGCATTGCAAGGGTATCACTGAGGACGTGACGCACGATCCTTTCCAATGCGCTCATTGCGGGCTGCATCTGTTCGTGCGCGATCACTACTCCCGCCGCATAGCGGCCTTCCAGGGCGTGCGCGTGGACGCGGAAGATCCCGGCAACATTCCCGAATCGGTGGAGCGGTTCAGATGAGCGCAGGAGCTGCAAAGATACCCGTCAAAGTGGCCGAGGTCACGCCGGTCAACGAGCTTGTCACACGATTCAAGTTCGTGCGCCGTGATGGCGGTCCGATGCCTACTTTCTCGGGCGGTGCGCACACGGTCGTGGAGATGAACGACCACGATCGCGTGCGTCGCAATCCCTACTCGATCATGAGCGATCCCGCCGACAGGGAGGGCTATTCGATCTCGATCCGCCGCGATGACAATGGAAGAGGCGGTTCATTGTTCATGCACCGGCAGGTGAGGCCGGGGATGGAAATGGTCATCTCCAACCCGGTCAATCTCTTCGCGCTGGATTTGCGGGCGCGAAAGCACCTGTTGCTTGCCGGAGGCATCGGCATCACGCCGTTCCTGGCGCAGATCAAGCAACTTGCCGCCATGAATGGCAACTTCGAACTGCACTACTCTATTCGGACGGCATCCCTTGGCTCCTACACCGACGAGCTTGTGGCCAACTATCGCTCGCGTGTGCACCTTTACCATGACGACAGGGGCGAACTGATCGACCTGCCGGCCTTGCTCGACGGGCAGCCCCTCGGCACCCATGTCTATGTTTGCGGGCCCAAGGGCATGATCGCCTGGGTGCGCAAGACCGCGACGGCGCTCGGGTGGCCGCGCGAGGCGGTGCATCACGAAGAATTCCTTGCTCCTGCCTCAGGCAAGCCCTTCGAGGTGGTGCTGGCGCGGTCGAACAAGATGATCCATGTCGGCGAACATCAAAGCCTGCTTGAGTCGATCGAAGCAGCCGGCGTCGAGGCGCCATATCTCTGCCGCGGCGGTGCTTGTGGCCAGTGCGAGACGGACGTTCTCGAATATGAAGGAACATTCATCCACAAGGACCATTGGCTGACACCGGCGCAATGTGCCAGCGGCACCAAGATCATGCCTTGTGTATCACGCTTCGAAGGCAAAGCGCTGGTGTTGGATCGATAGAGCAATTCCAGGAAAAGTGTGAAACGGTTTTCCGTCCGGAATTGCGCAAAACGATGAACCGCTCTAGCGAGGAGGACGCTGCGATGACTATTATCTTCAAGGAAGAAACGTTCTACGACGACTTCACCTTCCGCAACTCGCCGGAGGCGGTCAAGCGCTTCCCCTTCCCGTTTCCCGAGGACAGCTACATGTACTCGGTGAACCTGGAGCCGCATAAGTCATACCGTCCGGGCAGCGTTTTCGAGCGGACGTTCGACGTCGATGAGCACTACGTTTCCGAGATGCGCGATCGTGCCCGCGTCCTTGCCGAAGATCCGTTGCGTTGTCAGTCGCTGCCGCACATGACCCTGGCCGGTTGGGATCTGCTCGAGCTGATCATGACCTCGAAAGCAGAAGAGTATCCCGAGCTTTTCGAGCTGCACCGCGACGGCGCCAAATGGCACTGGATCAACCGCCCGCTGGGCATCGAGCAGAAATTCACCTTCCTCGACGAGACCACATTGCCCTATGGCCCGATGGAGTACATTACGCGGCAGACCCAGGGCGACTTTGCGGTACTTGACCAACGCGACGACAACCTGTGGATGGACGCCGGCATGGTGACCACACAGGCCGACTGGAGCCTTGATTTCGACATCGGCATGAACTTCTTCGAGTGGCACGCCCCGGTGCCGAAAGCGCACGAGATGGGTATCTTCCAGCGGGCGTTGAAGTTCCTCCTGAACGTGCAGCAGGGTTCGCCGG